>NZ_JBHJUW010000258.1:0-5560 GCF_042268205.1 Streptomyces sp. NPDC056160 | reverse complement strand
GGTTCCGGCAGGTATACTTGCGGCGACGGATGACCCCGGGGGGTCAGCTGTGCCACACTCGCCGAACAGCCGGGCGGCACCGCCGGGCCCCGGCGCGCCCGCGCTGCCCGCCGTGCCGCCGCAGCCCGGGGCGCCTGCCCCGCCGGTGCCCGCGGCCCCGGCGGCGGCCCCCGCGCCGCCGCGCCGTACGGCGTTCGCCGAGGGCGTCGACCGGCTGCGCGCCGCCGCCGTCACCGAGCCGGGCCGGCTGCGCCTGATCGGTGCGCTCCTGGCCCTGCTCGTCGTCGCGTTCGGTGCCGTCGCCGCCTGGCAGAGCGGGCACCGGCAGTCGGCCGCCGACGACGTCCTGCGCCACAGCCAGCCCCTCAGTTCCGAGGCCGCCGGGATCTTCCGCTCCCTCGCCGACGCCAACACCATGGCGAGCAGCGGCTATCTGGCGGGCCTCCAGGAGTCGCGCGCGACCCGCACCCGCTACGAGTCGGACATCGCCGCCGCCGCCGAGAGCCTGGTGACGGCCGCCGCCAACGCCACGCCCGGTTCCCCGGCCACCAAGGCCATCAGCGACCTCAACGAACTGCTGCCGCGCTACAAGGGCCTGGTCGAGACCGCACGCGCCAACAACCGGCAGGGCTTCCCGGTGGGCGGCGCCTATCTGCGCGCCGCCAACACCCTCATGCAGAACCGGATGCTCCCGGCGGCCGAGAAGCTGTACACGAACGAGAACGGGCGGCGCGACGCGGACTACGGCGACGCGACCCCGTACCCGTGGGCCGCGATCGCGCTCGGTGTGCTCGCCCTGGCCGCCCTCGCCCTCGCCCAGCACCGCGACTACCGGCGGACCAACCGGGTGCTGAACCACGGGCTGGTGGCCGCCGCAGCGGCGACCACCGTGGTCCTGCTGTGGCTGGTCGTCGGCCACAGCGTCGCCCGCGCGGGCCTCCACGACTCGCGGCGCGGCGTGGACGCGCTGGACGTGCTGCACGAGGCGCGGATCGCCTCCCTCAAGGCCCGCGGCGACGAGAACCTCACCCTGGTCAGCCGCGGCGCGGAGACCAAGCGACTGCCGGACGGCACGGACATGGACGCCTACGACTGGAACTACGACCAGGAGATCGGCGGTCTCGCCCGGACCCTGGCCGAGGCCGAGTCGCTCGCCGGCGACGCGGCGGGCCGGGCTCCGGTGCGGGCCGCGAGCGAGTCGGTGAAGGTGTGGAAGTCCCGCCACGCGCTGGCCCGCCAGGCCGACGACCTCGGCGACTACAAGGCGGCCCGGGACCGGGTCATCGGCACCGGCGCGAAGGACCAGTCGACGGGCAGGTGCTTCGACGACGTCGACGCCTCGCTCGTGGCGGCGCTCGACCACGCCACGCGGAAGGTCGACGGCGCCACGCGGGACGGGCTGGACGCGATGGGCTACCTGCCGGAGGGCTCCGCGGCCCTGGCCCTCCTCGGCGCCGCAGGCGCCCTGCTGGGCATCGGGCGCAGGCTGTCGGAGTACCGGTGAGAGGGAGCGTGACAGGGGTGGAAGGAGGCGTGCGGATGCGTGTGCGGCGGCTGCGGTCCGGTCTGCGGGGCTGGGGCGGCGTGGGCGCGATGGCGGTCGTCTGCGTCCTGGCGCTGGCGTTCGTCCTGGTGCTGCCGGGCACCCGCTCGCCCGGCGGGCGCACCCCGCTCGCCGCCGGCGCACGGACCACACAGGGCGTGCAGGCCAAGGCCGGCGACTGCCGGGACGGCGACGTGCAGAACCTGAGCCTGGCACCGGCGGACGCCGAGGGGCCCGCCGTCGCGGCGATCAGGAAGCGCGGCTACCTCCGGGTCGGCGTCGACCAGAACAGCTACGGCTGGGGCTACCGCAACCCGAACAGCGCCTTTGACGACCTGGACGGCTTCGACATCGCCCTCGCCCACCAGATCGCCCAGGACCTCCTCGGCGACGGGGACAAGGTCGCGTTCAAGGCCATCCCGACCAACGAGCGGGAGAAGGCCGTCGCGGACGACCGGGTGGACCTCGTGGTGCGCACCATGACGATCACCTGCAAGCGCCTGGAGAAGGTGGCGTTCTCCGCGCCGTACTTCCTGACCGGCCAGCAGGTCCTCGCCCCGCGCACGTCGTCGATCACCGGCTACGACAAGTCCCTCGCCGGGAAGAAGATATGTTCCGCGACCGGTTCGACGGCCTACGACCACCTGGCCGCCGACAAGAAGAGCGGCACCCTGCCCGGCTCCACCGACATCTCCACCACCGTCCCCAACCAGCTGGACTGCCTGGTGCGGCTGCAACTGAACGAGGTGGACGCGGTGGTGACCGACGGCGCCCTCGCCGCCAGCCAGGCCGCGCAGGACCCGGCGGTGGAGCTGAAGGGCGGCACCTTCACCAAGGAGTACTACGGCGTGGCGATGAAGCGCGGCGCCGACGATCTGGTACGTCAGGTCAACCGGAGCCTGGAGAACTACCGCAAGGACGGGGGCTGGAAGCGGGCGTACGACAACTGGCTGTCCCGCACGCTGGGTAGGGACTCGGAGTCGGCGACCCCGCCGACACCGGACTACCGGTGAGCACCCGGTGACCGCCGCCCGCGCGGGCGGCGGACCGGGGCGCCGCCGGGCGGCGCAGGACCGACGGAACACGAAGAGCAGCGAGAGGTGATCGATGGGCGGCGCGGACCCCGCCGGGCCGGTGCTGGACCGGGACGAGGTGGACCGTGCGCTGGCGCGGCTCGGCGCGGAGCACGAGGCGATCGAGACCTCGCTCCTCGCCCTCCAGGACCACGCGGGCCGCAGGCTCCTCGAAGGCGCCCGCCTCACCGGCGTCACCCAGGAGCGCTGGGCGGCGGCGGAGGCGTCGATCACGCTGCTGTGGGCGTACTTCGACGCCTACACGGCCGCGTTGCGCAGCGCCCGTGAGATCCGTGCCCGGCGCCGCTGGTCCAGCCGCGAGGACCTGGTGGAGCTGACCGGGCTGCTGCGCGGGGAGTCCGTCACGGTGCCCGGTTCTGCCGCGGCCGCGGCGAACGCCCCGGCCCTCACCGGTGCGGGCCGCCTCAGCCACAGCTTCTCGCTGGCCGCGCTGGTGGACCGGATGAACGAGCTGTACGCGAGCAGCCTGGACCTGGTGGTCGCCGCCGACGCGGTCTGGTCGGCGCTGCCCGCCCGGATCGACCTGCTCGCCGCCGAACTGCAGCGCACCCGGCGGCTCGCGCACTCGGTCGGCGTCCGCCCCGGCGAGCATCCGGCGGGCGACGACCTGGAGCGCATCACCCGCACCCTGACCGGCCTGCGCGAGCAGGTGGTCAGCGATCCGCTCGCCTACTGGGCGCCCGCGCAGGGCAGTTCGGCGCCGGGCGGCGGCCGTCCGGACACCACGGTGTACGACCGCGAGGCGCGCGCGCTGGAGGAGGTGCGCCGGGAGATCGACGCCGTGCTCGGGGTGCGGCAGGACGCCGAGCAGCGGCTGATCAGGCTCCGGGACGTCCTCTCGCGCGCGGACCGCACGCTCGCCGAGGCGCGGACCGCGCGCGGCGAGGTGCTGGCGAAGATCGCCGCCACGGAGGTGCCGGTGGTCAGCGGGCCGCCGACCGTCCTCCAGGAGCAGTTGGCGACGGCCGCCGAGTACCGCAGGCAGGCCCAGTGGCACCGCCTGTCGCCGCTGCTGGAGTCGCTGGAGCAGAAGGCGGAGGACGAACTGCTGCGGGCACGCGAGTCGTTGACTGCGGTCACCGCGCCGCTCGCGGTCCGCGCCGAGCTGCGCGGCCGGCTGGACGCGTACCGGGCGAAGGTGACCCGGCACGGTCTGGCGGAGGATCCGCTGCTGGTCGAGCGGTACGACGCGGCCCGCCGCATGCTGTGGAGCGCGCCCTGCGACCTGCGGGTGGCCGAGCAGGCCGTGCTGCGCTACCAGCGGGCGGCGGCCGAACTGCTCGGCACGGCGCGGGTGCCGCGCCAGGGCGGCCCTCGGGACGACGACGGTAGGGGGGAGTCATGAGCCAGGCGGGGCAGACCTGCCAGCGGCCGGACTGCGGCGGCGCGTACGAGGACGTGGGCGGCGGCGAGCTGTACTGCGACACGTGCGGTCTGGCGCCGGTGGTGTCGGTGACCGGCATGGTCGCCTCGGCGCCCACCGGGGTCGCCGGC
Source organism: Streptomyces sp. NPDC056160 (assembly GCF_042268205.1). Lineage (NCBI taxonomy): Bacteria > Bacillati > Actinomycetota > Actinomycetes > Kitasatosporales > Streptomycetaceae > Streptomyces > Streptomyces sp. NPDC056160. The sequence goes on along the minus strand of NZ_JBHJUW010000258.1, from coordinate 1,429 downwards.
GGCGCGGGCGGCTCGGCGGGCAGCGCGAGCGCGTCTTCCGGCACGGCCGGCGGCGCCCGCGGCGCGGGTACGTCGTCGCAGTCGTCGAGGTCGCGCCGGTCGGTGTCGGGGCGGCTGTCGCGTTCCCTGTCGGGCCGGTCCACCAGCCGCTCGGTGTCGGTGCGCAGTTCCGGTTCGGCCGCGGGCTCCTCCGGGCGCAGCCGGCTGGGGGCTGGTCTGGTGCAGGTGCCGCAGGTGCCGCGGCCGGACCCGCGCTCGATGGTGCTGGACGACCCTGAGGTGCCCGAGCGGAAGCGGTTCTGCTCGCGTTCGGACTGCGGGGCGCCGGTGGGCCGGGCGCGCGGTGAGCGGCCGGGCCGCACGGAGGGCTTCTGCACCAAGTGCGGCCATCCGTACTCGTTCGTGCCCAAGCTGAAGCCCGGGGACGTCGTGCACGGCCAGTACGAGGTCGCCGGCTGCCTGGCGCACGGCGGTCTCGGCTGGGTCTACCTCGCCGTGGACCGGGCGGTGTCCGACCGGTGGGTCGTGCTCAAGGGCCTGCTCGACACCGGCGACCAGGACGCGATGGCGGCGGCCATCTCCGAGCGGCGCTTCCTCGCGGAGATCGAGCACGCCAACATCGTGCGGATCTACAACTTCGTGGAACACCTCGACCAGCGCACCGGCTCCCTCGACGGCTACATCGTGATGGAGTACGTGGGCGGCAAGTCGCTGAAGGAGATCGCCAACGCCCGCCGCGCCGCGGACGGCAGGCGCGACCCGCTGCCGGTGGAGCAGGCGTGCGCGTACGGCATCGAGGCCCTGGAGGCGCTCGGCCACCTGCACAGCCGCAACCTGCTGTACTGCGACTTCAAGGTCGACAACGCGATCCAGACCGAGGACGAGCTGAAGCTCATCGACATGGGCGCGGTGCGCCGCATGGACGACGACGAGTCGGCCATCTACGGCACCATCGGCTACCAGGCGCCCGAGGTCGCGGAGACCGGCCCGTCGGTGGCCAGCGACCTGTACACGGTGGCCCGCACGCTCGCGGTGCTCACCTTCGACTTCCAGGGCTACACGAACGTCTTCGTGGACTGCCTGCCCGACCCGGACACCATCGAGGTGTTCCGGCGCTACGAGTCCTTCTACCGGCTGCTGGTGCGGGCCACCGACCCGGACCCGGCCCGCCGGTTCGCCTCCGCGCAGGAGATGGCCGAGCAGCTGACGGGCGTGCTCCGGGAGGTCGTGTCGCTGCAGACGGGCCGGGCGCGTCCGGCGCTGTCGACGCTGTTCGGGCCCGAGACCAGGGTCACGGACACGGAGCTGTTCCCGGCGCTGGACGGCGACGTGTCCCGGCTGGGCGCCCGGCCCCCGCGCGGTCACCGGGCCCCGCGCGGTCACCGGGCCCCGGCGGCGGCCCTGGCACCCGGCCCGGCCACCGCGGCGC
>NZ_JBHJUW010000257.1:0-5602 GCF_042268205.1 Streptomyces sp. NPDC056160 | reverse complement strand
GTTCCGCAACGCTACGAACCAGCGCCTACGCACACGCTGCGTCACCACCCGCCGAGCCCGCGGACACCTCCGCACCGCTCAACTTTGAAGACCCCCCTTGTGAGCGGCTTGGTCGGACGGGCGACCAGGCGCTGCTGGCCATGCTTGTTGGAAGGTGTTCGACGTATCGTCAGGCGGTGGAGGTGACTCGGACCGGCTCGATGCCGCTGGTGGTGTGGCGGGCGGCCCAGTTCTCCAGGGCTGTTCGGCACGCGTGGTCGAGGTGGTGCAGGCCGGAAAGGTGTAGTTCGATGGGCCGGTTTTGTGGTAGCGCTTCCAGGGTGTCGAGGATCTTCGGCAGTCGCAGGAAGGTGGCGTTGCCTATCAGGTGGGCCTGGATGGGACCGGCGCCTTTGTCGATGACCTCCACGCGTACGTGTGAGCTCTCCCATGCTGTCTTGGCGACGGCCAGAGCCAGTCCGATGAGGACGCCCTCGAACATGCTCACCGAGACGATCGCTACGGCGGTGGTGATCAGGATCAGTGCCTCGCCGCGGTGTTCGCGCCATAGCTTGCCCAGTTCCTTTACGGGGATGAGCTTGCAGCCGGAGTACACCAGGATGCCCGCGAGCGCCGCGATGGGGATGACGCCGAGTGCGGCGGGCAACAGTGCGGCGAAGAGCAGCAGCCAGCCACCGTGTAGGACCCGGGATGCCTTGGTCCTTGCTCCCGCTTGGACGTTGGCGGCGCTGCGGACGATGACCGCGGTCATCGGCAGGGCACCGAGCAGGCCGCACACGGTGTTGCCCGCACCTTGCGCCATCAGTTCCTTGTCGTAGTGGGTGCGTGGACCGTCGTGCAGCCTGTCTACCGCGGCTGCGCTGAACAGGCTCTCCGCGGAGGCGATGAGGGTGAACGCCAGGACGGTTCCCAGGACGCCGACCCCGGCGAGTTGTCCGAAGTCGCCCATGCCGGGTGGCTGAATGGCCCCCAGGAGGCCCTTCACTTGGACCTTGGCCACCGGGAGGTCGAGGAAGGACGAAGCCGAGGTCGCGAGGCCGACGGCGGCCAGCGGCGCGGGAATCACCTGCACCGTCTTCGGTAGCTTCTTCCACAGGGCCAGGACCGCGATCGTGCCCGCGCCGAGGCCGAAGGCGGTCAGCGCGGTGCCGGAGCCGACGGTGTCGATGAGCATCCCGGGCAGTCCGGCAATCTTCTCCAGACCGGTGGAGGGGGCCTTGGCGTCGGCCATGGCGTAGAGCTGGCCGGCGATCAGGACCAGTCCGATCCCGGCGAGCATGCCCTCGACGACGGCGACGGAGATGGCGCGGAACCACCGCCCGAGCCGCAAGGCACCCATGGCGAGCTGCAGCAGACCCGCGGCGAGGACGAGCACGCCGAGGACTGGCAGGCCGTACTTCTGTACGGCCTCGAAGACCAGCACGGTCAGGCCAGCGGCCGGGCCGGAGACCTGCAGGCTGCTGCCTGGCAGCAGGCCGGTGACCAGGCCGCCCACGATGCCGGTGATCAGGCCGAGTTCGGCCGGCACCCCGGAGGCGACAGCCACGCCCACGCACAGCGGGAGCGCGACGAGGAAGACGACGAGGGAAGAGGCGATATCAGCACGCAGATGGGGCAGACACCAGGCGCGGCGCTGCCCGCGCTCCTTCACAACGCTCCGGTCGCGGTCGCTCATGGTGCTCACAGCGGAAGGAAGGCGTCGACGGACGGCTGGTGGGCGAGGATCAGTCCGGTGTCCACGGCGTAAAACCAGCCGTGCAGCCGCAGCTGCCCGTCGGCCAGCCGCTCGGCCACGCACGGGTAGCCGCGCAACCGCTCCACCTGCTCCCGCACGTTGCGCTGCACGGCCGCCGCGACCTCGGCGCCGCTACCGTCTTCGCCCAACTCGCTCAGGCCGTCCGGCAGCTGGGTGCCCAGCCATCCGGCGACGGCCGGCCAGGCGCTGAGGTCCTCGTTGCGCACCCGCGCGCCGACGGCCCCGCAGTGGGAGTGCCCGCACACCACGATGTCGGGCACGCCGAGCACGCTGACCGCGTACTCGATGGTGGCGGCCTCGCCACTGGGCTGCTCCGTGCGGTAGCGGGGTATGGCGTTGCCGGCCGTGCGCAGCTCGAAGAGTTCGCCTGGGCGAGCCCCGGTGATCAGGGAAGGGATGACGCGTGAGTCCGAGCAGGTGATGAACAGGGCGTGCGGTGACTGCCCGGCGGCGAGCCGGCGGAACTCCTGCGGCTGCTGCGCGGTCCACTGTGGGAACGAGCGGGCGTGGGCGACGAGATGTTGCATGGCAGAGGCCTCCTGAGCGCCTGAAAGGCGCGGCAGTGTGACGAAGGATCGGGCAAGAAGAGCGCGAGGCGAGCAAGCAACGACGAGCGCGCCGGAAGGACGCGCGCATCCGTGCACATCGGCACGGGGCATGCGGAAACGCTGTGCGGGTGAGCTGATGCTTGACCGCACATGAATGCCGAATGTGATGGCTCGCTCGGGAATCCGCTCAGCAGCGGAAGACCTGGAGCACGGCACGAGACCTCTCGCCAGAGGCTCTCGGCTCGTCGTACGGCACTGCACGGGGACCGACCCAAACGGCGACGGCAGGCACGGCAGCGTTCGTCATGCCGTGGGCCGCCGGGGCCGCGAAGAGATCTTCTACTCGCTGGCGACCACGGCTCCCCACGTGCCCGCAGAGCTCCTCCGACTGCGCGAAGCCACCACACAGCGTGGCCTGCGCCGCAGCTGCAGTGGGCTCGGCCGCATGGGACTCGACGACTGGGGTGCCCGGAGTGAGCAGATGGAGGGTCAGCAGGGCGGCGGTCAGTACCGCCAGCAGGACGTGCACCGTTCGGGCTCGTGTCACTACTCGGCTCCCGGGGTCAAGAGTCGGGCATCTACAACGGGCTCACGGCTACGCTGCCAGTCGCCTTACTCATTAAAGCTTATCGCTAAGAATGGTAAAGAGACCGTTAGTTGAATGTGGCGCTTCGTGGAGGTCCCGGAATCAAGGGCCGCGCCCTTGAGGAAGCCGTCACCCGAGGGGTGGGAGCGCTCGGTGGCACTCTGGAAGCATGACGTTGAGGGCGTTGGCACGGCGTGCGTCGGGCGCGGGATGCGGACCGCTACGGGCAAGTACCCGTGCCGGTAACAGTCGAGTCCCTGGCCCCCGCCTCGCGGGCGCGGCCGGGGTCGCCGCGATCGAGACCTGCCCGACGCATGTGTCGTATGTGCAGGCCAACGGGCAGCACCGGGGCTCTACCGTCCAGGGCTCAGCGGAGGAGTAGCCGTCGCTCCCGGGACCGGTGAGATGGGGTTGGGCGGTGCGGCGCGTTCGAGGACCCGGTACACCGTCGCGCGGCTGACGGAGTACAGCTCGGCGAGTTCGGCGATGGTGTAGTCGCCGGTGGCGTGTTCCTTGAGGAGGTGTGCCTGCTGGCGGGCGTTCAGCTTGGGCTGCTTGCCCTTCAGCTTCCCCTTCGCCTTGGCCACGGCCATGCCCTCGCGGGTGCGCATGCGCAGGAGGTCCACCCCGAACTCGGCGAAGGTGGCCAGGATGTTGAAGAACATCTTGCCCATCGGGTCGGCCGGATCGTAGAGCGCCCCGCCAAGGGACAGGCGGACGCCCCGGGCGACGAGTGAGTCGCCGATCTCGCGGGCGTCGGGCACCGAGCGGGCGAGGCGGTCGAGCTTGGGTACCACGAGGGTGTCGCCGGCGCGTACGGCGGCCAGTGCCTGGTCGAGGCCGGGGCGGGCGCGTTTGGTGCCGGTCAGTCCGCGGTCGAGGTAGATGCGGTCTTCCGGGACGCCGAGGGAGAGCAGGATCTGCTGTTGGGCCGTCAGGTCCTGCATGTCGGTGGAGCATCGGGCATAGCCCGTGAGAAGTCCGGTCACGACCCGGGAGTGTACGGATAGCCCCCGCTCACCGTACAGATCACCGGACACCCTAAATGAGACACCTTCCTTGCAGGTCGGCAGAACGGAATTCATCACTCCGGTTCAGTTCGGTGGGGGTTCCCCTTACGGACGGTGCCAGCATGGGCTTGGTCGCGAAGGCCAACTCCTCGGTCAGGCACAGGGCTGATGGCTCAACCGAACACCATCAGGAGAACGGACATCCGTCCCATGGGGGTCAGGGGTTCCGCCGTTCCCTGCGGCATTCCCTGCGTCCAGTCGGGCCCGGTCTGCGGGTACCGACAACGCCAGTGCTCGTCCTCGCGCCACGGCACCGTCATGGCGGCTGCTCCCTTCCTCGTGGGGCGGCTACTATCCGGGGGCTTCGCCAGGCACTCACCTCCGCGCCGCCGGCGTCGGAACGAACCGAGAAGCCGCCGCGCCAACCCTATTGCCATGGCCGGGATGCCTGATCCAAGACCGCCGCCGGGCTCGGCTGGCTCCACTCCCGTCGGTAGACCCTACCGGCGGCCATCCCGTCACCGCGGCGTGTCGGCCGTGCTGATGCTCCTCGCCGTGCTGGTCACCAGGAGCGCGCGACATCCACGATGAGCTGATGGCCGGACTGCACGACCCGGAACGGCAACTTGGCGCGCACCCCCACGGCGATCTGGGTGGCCCCCTCGAAACTCGTCCCGAACTTGGTGTCCTTGAACGTCTTGTACCCGGCCAGGTTCACTCCCGGCAGCGACTTGCCGACTTGCCCAGCATAGGTCTGCTTGCCAGTGATCGGGTTGTAGTTCAGGGCGATCGCGGAGACCTGCAAGATGGCGCCACCCTTGACCGGTATCCGCTTGCCGGAGCCGTCCGCCCGGAACGCATCGACGTAGGCAACGTGGTAGCCGAGCTTTCCACCCCCACCGCTGAGGTCGAAGACCATGCGGTCATAGCGCGCGCTCCGGCTGGTCTTGATGTTCTTCAGGTACACCGGCCCGCCCGTCAGCAAGTCCGGAGCCGTCTTGGCGCCACTGCCCCACGAGCCGGCGGTGGCCGAGGCGGCCTGCGTGACAGAAGCAGGCTGTGCGACCGGGGTGGCAGCCATGGCCGCGGTGCCTGCCACGGCCATGGAGGCCGCGGTGACAGTGCCTACGGCCAGGGCACGCAGAGTGTGCCGCTTGGTGACGATCACCGGGACATCCTCTCGAGTATGGAATGGGCTATTCCCATCCCATAGACGCCGTATCTTCACCAATGCGTTGCGTATGCGGGCGTCAGAGTCTTGTAACACAAGCACCGGCTGCGCCAGGAAGCCCCAAGGACACCTGGAGGGAGCCGGACCGCAAGAGTGCCTGGCGGTCTACCGTTCCCGCTGCCCGGTGCCGACGGGAGCGGTGAGGAGGACCAGGCCCAGGGCGAGGACGGCCAGCCCGCACCAGGAGACGGCCGGCAGACGTTCGCCGAGGACGGTGACGCCCAAGACCGCGGCGACGGCGGGTTCGGCCAGAGTCAGCGTCGTAGCCACCGACGCGGGGGTGTGGCGCAGACCGTACCCGAAGAGGCGGTAGGCCAGGTAGACGGTGAACCCGGCGAGGTCGGTAGTTGTCAAGTCAAATGAGACGTTCGCGGTTCTATGAACCTTGTGGTTCGGGTTGCCTTCGTTTCGCCGGGTCGTTGATCCAGACCTGGCCGGGTATCTCGGGTGGCTTCGGCCGGCGGGCGAAGT
>NZ_JBHJUW010000256.1:0-5638 GCF_042268205.1 Streptomyces sp. NPDC056160 | reverse complement strand
GGGAGAGACGCGACGACATCCACGAAGCCTTCCTCGGCCTCGCCACCTGCCTCATCACCCACCGCCACGTTCAACGCCTTTGTTAGGACCTCTTAATCACATGTCCAATCGTTCCGGCGGAGCATCTGCTTCGCTCCGCCGTGGGGGTGGCGGACGAGCTGGGTTTGAGTCGCCCGACGGCCGACGCGGCTTGTCAGGGCAGGCGACGCGCCGCCGGACGGGGTCAGTGGGGAGTTCCCATGGCGTGGTGTGGGTCGGCTGAGCTGGAACCGCCCGGCGGTACGTCTTTTCGGCAGGACAGGGCCGTACCGCCGGACGGGGTGTGAAGGGAAATCCCGTCGGGGATCTTGCGGGGGACCGGTTGTGCATGGTGACTGCCGCCAATGGCTCCCTGGGTGAGGCGCAGCGAAGCGTTGTGATGCGGGACGCTGTCGGCGGGGACGGTGAGCGCGGTTTGCTCTCGTGTGCCGGTCCCTTCACGCAGGAGCTGTCGGGTTCTCCCTCAGTCGATGAGGTCGAGGGTGGTGGTGACGATGCTGTCGGTGTCGATGCTGTGGTAGCGGTGGATATCCTCGATCGACCCGGACTGGCCGAACTTGGTGACACCGAGGGTGCTGACGGGAACGTTCTGGATGGTGCTCAGGAAGGCCAAGGTGTGCGGGTGCCCGTCCAAGACGGTGACGAGCGGGGTGGCCCGGTCGAGGGGGAAGACCTGGTCGAGGATCCAGGTTGGGTCGTCCGACAGCCCGCGGCGGGCCTGGAGCGCACGGAATAGCAGGTCAGGGCTGGTCACACACACAACATCGGCGGCTTGCCCGAGGGCGGCGAGGCGGTCGGCGGCGGCCAGGGCTTCGGGTACCAGAGCGCCCATTGCAGCGATAGTCGCCACGGGTTTCTCGTGCTGCCGCAGCCGGTAGGCTCCGGCGGTCACGTGCCGGCGGCGGCGTTCGCGGGCGGCAGGGTCGGTGGGCACAGCGGCGAGTGTCTGGTCCACGGGACGGGTGGACAGCCGCAGGTAGGCCGAACTGCCGTCTGTCTTACCAAGGTTGCCGAGGGCGGTAAGCAGACACCATTCGGTGTCGATTGCGAACGCCGGCTCGTAGGTGACGCAGCCGGGCTGTTCGATGCCGAGCGAAGGCGTGGTGATCGACTGGTGTGCGCCGCCCTCCGGGGCGAGCGTGACACCGGACGGGGTGCCGACCAGGATCGACTGACCGCCGGCGTAAATGCCGAACGACCATGGTTCCAGGGCCCTGTTGACGAACGGGTCGTAGACCACGCCGATCGGCAGCAGCGGCTGGCCCCAGCGGCTCCAGGTGGCGCCGAGCTCACCGAGCACGCCGACCAGGTTGGTCTCGGCGATGCCGAGTTCCACATGCTGGCCTGTCGGCTGCTCACGCCAGTGCAGGATGGTCTCGGCGTCGTCGGCGAACCAGTTGGGGCGCTCGGTGGGCGACCACACGCCCACCTTGTTGAGCCAGCCGCCGAGGTTGGTGGAGGAGCTGACGTCCGGACTGACGGTGACGATCCGGCTCGCCGCCTCCGGTGCCCGGCGGGTGAGGTCCAGCAGAACGCGTCCGAGGGCCTGCTGGGTATTGCCGGTGCCGGTCGGCGCGGCTCGACTGAGGTCCGTGGGTACCGTGGGAGCTTGCTGCAATATATATCCGGGGCGGCGCAGGCGCTGGGCCGCCTTCGTGCACAGGGCCGCTTCCGCCGAACCGTCGGTGAAACGGGTCCACGGGCGACTCGGATCCAGTCCGAGGCGGCCGGCCAGTGCCGTCATCTGGTCGGCTGTCAGGAGCGAGGAGTGGTTCTGCGGGTGGCCCTCGGTGGGGAGCCCGTAGCCCTTGATCGTGTAAGCGAAGATCACAGTGGGCCGGGTGTCGTCGACGGCGTCATAGGCGTCCATCAGAGCGCCGACGTCGTGGCCGCCCAGGTTGCGCAGAGCCGCCAGCAGTGAGGCATCGTCTTGGGACGCGATGAGCTCGGCGATGGACTGTGCCGTGGAGCCGTTACCGGGCAGGCGCTCGCGCAGCTGGTCGGCCGAGCAGCGCAGCAGGCGCTGGTACTCGGGGTTGCCCATGGTGTCGATACGAGCACGCAGGGCCTCGCCACCAGACCTGGTGAACAACCCTTCCAGGAGACGGCCGTACTTGAGGGTGAGCACTTGCCAGCCGGCAGCCGCGAACATGCCTCGCAGCTTGTCCGCGGCCATGCCAGGGATGACTCGGTCGAGGGACTGCCGGTTGAGGTCGACGATCCACACCGCTTCGCCCAGGCCCGGCACCATCGGGTCCTGGATGGCTTCCCAGATCGCTCCTTCGTCCAGTTCAGCGTCGCCGAGCAGGGAGTACTGGCGCCCTGTGCCGGCGCCGCCGAAATGACCCTCCACATAGCGCCGCGCGAGGGCGCCCCATAGGGGGGCGGTGGCACCGATGCCGACCGAGCCGGTCGAGTAGTCGACCGGGTCGGGGTCCTTGGTCCGGCTGGGGTAGCTCTGCAGGCCGCCGAAGGCGCGCAGCGTGGTCAGATAGGACTCGTCCAACTCGTCCAGCAGGTAGTTGATCGCATGCAGCACCGGTGAGGCATGCGGTTTGACCGACACTCGGTCCTCGGCGGTCAGCGAATGGAACCACAGCGCAGTCATGATGGAAGTCATCGAGGCACTCGACGCCTGGTGACCACCAACTTTGAGACCTGTAGGGTTCGGCCGTACCCGATTGGCCTGATCGATGATCGCGGTGGAGAGCCACAGCACCCGCTGCTCAACCGCCTTCAGCACGACGAGCTCCTCCGCCCGGCCATGACCAGAGCTGTCGACGTCGGCCGACCTCAGTTCCGCGACCATCACAGACCTCCTCCGCATTCGGCACCATGCCTTAAGAAATTTCGCGTTGTGCTCCGCAAGTAGACACATGAGCCTGCGATTGCACAAGATGTTGCCATTGATTTGAGCATTCTGCTCAAACTTCGAGTTGGCTGGCAGGCATTCGCGGTGCATCATGGCCAGTGAACGGCCTCCCGATGCCGTCAACGTCTGATCAGCTGATCCTTCGAAATCTCGCTGCCGGAATGTGTGTGTGCGGGATTCCTCCGCCCCCACCGCCTCTGGCAGACGGCTGGCCAGGGCGCTGACGATTGCACGGTTCTGCTGCCCTGCCATGGCAAGCGCTGTTCAGGGAGCCGCACTCTGCAGCCGGACGACTGAATTTAGGGCTCGCTCGAATCTCCGCACATCTGTACGACCTGATCACGAGTTTCGCCTGACGGCAGGGAGTTGATCGCTTGCAAAACATCCGACAGCCATGCAACTTGCCCGTCGAACTGTGACAGCTTCCAGGGCCGAACCCACCGGTATGCCTCGTGCTCCCAATTGAGAGTGAGCCGGCGCTGACTGGTACAGGCCACAAAGGTGTGCACGGTCCAGTCCGGACCGCCCCGAGGGTCGGCCAGGCGTAGCGTAGGGCCCGCAGTCAGGTGTTCCAGAGCGCGGGCGGGGAGCAGAGTCTCCTCCCAGATCTCCTGGATGGCCTGCCGTACCGGGTCGCTGTCAGCGTCCAGATATCCAGTGATGCAGTGCCACAGGCCTGCGTCATGCTGGACAGATTCACTGCGCTTGAACAACCCGATGCGCCCTCGCCACATGAGGATGACGGCGACGATGTGTCGCGGGCCTTGAGACGCGAGTCGGCTGAACTCGTCCAGGGACTGATCCCTTTGCGAAGCTTGCTGAGTCACTGGGCGATCACCGCCTTCGGCAGGGACACTCGGATACGGCCCGATAGGCCTTTCGCCTGGAGTGCGTGGCAGGTCAGGAGTACTCGTCCCATTTCTGGTCAGTGCCGGATGTCCGGCCGTGTGACAGCGCGAGATACGGCGTTCCCTGACGGCGACCTGCCGACCACCGTCGCTGCTGTTGTCTCACCGGATGCGTCTCTCGCTCCCGACCCAGGCCTTCTCACGCAACACGAATTTCTGGATCTTCCCCGTAGAAGTCTTCGGAAGCTCTGTAAACGTGACCGTTTTCGGCGCCTTGAACCGCGCCAATCTGCCCTTTACATGCTCGATGATCTCCGCCTCAGTGGCCGTGGCACCGTCCTTCAAGCGCACATAGGCGGCGGGGACTTCACCCCAGCGCTCGTCCGGAACGGCGATCACCGCGGCCTCCAACACCGCTGGATGATCCTCGATCGCCTGCTCCACCTCGACCGATGCAATGTTCTCCCCCCCGGAGATGATCACGTCCTTCGAGCGGTCACGCAGTTCAACGTACCCGTCAGCGTGCACGACGCCGATGTCACCGGTCCGGAACCACCCGTCCGGCACCGCTGCCAGGGTGGCCTCCGGGTCGTCGAGGTAGCCGAGCATGAGGTTGTTGCCGCGCAATGCGATCTGCCCCGTGGTGACACCGTCAGCAGGGACGTCGGTGCCATCGTTCGCGATCACCCGCGGCACGCACGAGATCATGTTCCCGACGCCCTGGCGCGCCTTGAGCCGCGCCTTCGCCTCGGCGTCGCGGTCGTTCCACTCCGGGCGCCAGTCGCACAGCATCGCCGGGCCGTAGGTCTCGGTCAGCCCGTACAGGTGCGTGACCTCGAACCCAAGCTCCGCCGTCCGACGCAGGATTGCCGGCGACGGCGGCGCCCCACCGGTCGCGATGCGCACCGTGCGGTCCAGCGGCGCGGCCTCGTTGGCATAGGCGATCGCCGACAGCACCGTCGGCGCCCCATTGAGGTGCGTGACACCCTCCTCCTTGAGCAGTCGCCAGATCTCCGCCGGGTCCACCTTCGGCAGGCAGACGTGCGTCGCGGCCGCTGCAGTCACCGCCCACGGGAGCGTCCATCCGTTGCAGTGGAACATCGGCAGCGTCCACAGGTACACGCTCGATGGCGTCAGTCCTGTGTGCCCGACCATCGCCACGGCCTGCAGGAACGCCCCCCGGTGGTGGTACATCACGCCCTTGGGGCGACCTGTGGTCCCGGAGGTGTAGTTGATCGACAGCAGAGACCGCTCGTCGGCCGGGGTCAGGTGCAACGGCTCCGAAGCAGCCAGTAGATCCTCGTACTCCTGCCCCGCTCGGATCCGGTGCGGCGGAGCGTCCAGCCGGGTGAGGACCTCGTCCACCAACCCGTCGAACGACGGGTCGTGGATCAGCACGGCGGCCTTGGAGTGCTCCAGGATGTAGGCGACCTCGTCTACCGCGAGGCGCGTGTTCACCGCAACCAGCGACACCCCCGCCCACGGCACCCCGAAGTGCACCTCCAACGACACATGGGTGTTCGGCGACAGCACCGCCACCGGGCGGCCTTCGGCCAGCGGTGCCAACCCACCGGCCAACCGCTGACACCGATCACGCAGCTCCGCATAGGTCCACCGGGACTGACCATCCACCACCGCGACCCGGTCTCCGTGCGCCGCCGCGGCACGATCCAGATACGACGTCGGGGTCAACGGCTCGAAAGACAAGGAGTCCACGTCGTGGGTCATCGCGCGGTCTCCTTGGTGTGGTTGGCGTGGTATTGGCGGAGTGCTTCTTCGTGGGTGGGGCGTGCGGCGCGGATGTCGGCGAGGACGTCGTCGGCTGAGCGGACGATGTTGCGGGGGTTCTTGAAGCGGGGGATGACGTACTTGCCGAAGA
>NZ_JBHJUW010000255.1:0-5813 GCF_042268205.1 Streptomyces sp. NPDC056160 | reverse complement strand
GCCACCGGCCCGCCCCGGCGGGCGGCGGGCGCCCCGGCGCCCCCGAGGCCGGCCCGCCCCGGCGCCCCCGAGGTCGGCCCGCCCCGGCCCTACTTGGGCGCCGACAGCCAGGCGCTCAGCCAGTGGAAGGCCATCGGGTACGACGCCGCGAACGTGTGGTAGTTGTGCCCTCCGCTGGGCAGCAACTGGGTGCGTACCTGCACGGAGGACGCCGCCGACGCCGCCAGGAACTTCTCGATGGAGGCGGGCGGGCTGACCCGGTCCTGGCGGGAGGTGGCGAGGAACAGGCTGACCCGGGCCGTGGAGCCGACGACGAGATCGGCGGGCGTGTTGGCCCGCCGCACCTTGGGGTCGCGCAGGACCGCGTTGTCGCCCGTCAGCGGGTCGGGGTCGATGGCGGCGCCCGCACCGAAGACCTTCGGGTACTGCAGCGGCAGTTTCGCGGCGCAGTAGCCGCCGGTGGAGTAGCCCATCAGGCCCCAGCCCTTGCTGCCGTGCAGGGTGCGGAACTTGTGCCGGACCAGGTCGGGGACGTCGTACGCGAGCCAGGTGGCGACCTTGCGGTCGGGCAGGTCGCTGCAGTCCGTGTCCACGCTGCCCGGGTCGATCACCGGCATCACCAGGATGAAGGGATGCACCTTGCGCTCCTTCATCAGCTTCTCGAAGTCCCCGGGCATACCGCCGTGCTCCAGCCAGGACTGCGGCGAACCGGGGACGCCGTGCATCATGATCAGCACCGGGAACCGCTTCTTGCGGTAGGCGGGTTCCTTGTACTGCGGCGGCGTCCACACCAGGACCTGGCCCGACAGAGTGGAGCGGCTGCCGCGGAAGTACGTGTCGAGCACACCGTCACGCGTTCCGTGGTTGAACTTGGCACGGCTCGCCGGCGGACCGGGCATCGCGTCCGCGTTCGCGCTGCTGGTCGTGCCCAGCAGGTCCTGCCACGAGGCGTACAACCCGTAGCTGTTGTTTATCCAGGTCGCCACCACGGTGATGGCGGTGAGCTGGCACAGGGCGATCATCGCGCCGTGCACCAGCCACCGCACCGGCCGCGGTCCGCGCACTCTCGACCACACCGCGACCGTGCCGATCATCGCGAGGACCGTCGCGACGACGAGAACGAAGAAGAACGTCGCACCAGTCAGCGCCACGCGGCCACCTTCCCGTAGCGGCATGCCGCACCCGCGGCCGCCGTCCGAAAACCAAGAAGCTGGTGTCTCGACGGGCAGACCCTGCGAACACCCCCAGCACCAACCAGGATGCAGAATGAGGGGGCGGGGTTGCTGATGCGCACCCCGAAATACGGTGAAAAGTTCGCCAAGCGATCCGGAGCCACGCAGAACACGCAAGGGTCATGTCGGATTCCCGCCAGCCCGTGCGCGGCCGATGCAGGATCCTGGACGCATGCAGAAGGGGATGCACACCGACCGTGCACGCTGTGTCCGCGCCGTCCAGTCGAAGGACGCACGATTCGACGGCTGGTTCTTCACCGCCGTCCTGACCACCCGCATCTACTGCCGGCCCAGCTGCCCCGCGGTGCCGCCCAAGCCGGAGAACATGACGTTCCTGCCCAGTGCGGCGTCCTGTCAGCAGGCAGGGTTCCGGGCCTGCAAACGCTGCCGCCCCGACACCAGCCCCGGCTCCCCGGAGTGGAACCGGCGCGCCGACCTCGTGGCCCGCGCCATGCGGCTCATCGCCGACGGAGTCGTGGACCGCGACGGCGTCCCCGGCCTCGCCGCCCGCCTCGGCTACAGCACCCGCCAGATCGAACGCCAGCTCCTCGCCGAACTCGGCGCCGGCCCGCTCGCGCTCGCCCGCGCCCAGCGCGCCCAGACCGCCCGGCTGCTGATCGAGACCACCGCCCTGCCCATGGCCGAGGTCGCCTTCGCCGCCGGCTTCGCCTCGATCCGCGCCTTCAACGACACCGTGCGCGAGGTCTTCGCGCTCACCCCCAGCGAGCTGCGCGGCCGGGCACCCCGGGAGGCCGCCGCGGGCCCGGCGCGTACCGCCGGGCCCGGCGCCCTGTCCCTGCGGCTGCCCTTCCGCGCTCCGCTCAACCCGGACAACCTCTTCGGCCACCTCGCCGCGACCGCCGTACCCGGCGTCGAGGAGTGGCGCGACGGCGCCTTCCGCCGCACGCTGCGCCTGCCCTACGGCCACGGCATCGCCGCGCTCACCCCGCGCCCGGACCACATCGCCTGCCGGCTCACCCTCGGCGACCTGCGTGACCTGCCCGTCGCCATCAGCCGCTGCCGCCGCATGCTCGACCTGGACGCCGACCCGGTCGCCATCGACGACCAGCTGCGCACCGACCCCGTCCTCGCCCCCCTGGTCGACAAGGCCCCGGGCCGGCGGGTGCCGCGCAGCGTGGACGAGGCGGAGTTCGCCGTCCGGGCCGTGCTCGGCCAGCAGGTCTCCACGGCCGCGGCCCGCACCCACGCGGCCCGCCTCGTCACCGCCCACGGCGAGCCGGTCGACGACCCCGAGGGCGGCCTCACCCATCTCTTCCCCGCCCCCGAGGCGCTCGCCGCCCTCGACCCCGAGTCCCTGGCCATGCCCCGGACCCGGCGCACCACCTTCACCACCCTCGTCCACCGGCTCGCCGAAGGCACCCTGAGCCTCGGGGTGGAGAGCGACTGGCCCCGCACCCGCGACGACCTTCTGGCACTGCCCGGCTTCGGCCCCTGGACCGCCGACGTCATCGCCATGCGCGCCCTCGGTGACCCCGACGCCTTCCTCCCCACCGACCTCGGCATCCGCCGCGCAGCCCGCGAACTGGGCCTGCCCTCCACCCCGGCCGCCCTCACCGCCCGCGCCGCGGCGTGGCGCCCCTGGCGGGCCTACGCCGTGCAGTACCTGTGGGCCACCGACAACCACCCCATCAACTTCCTTCCCGTCTGAGGACGTTCCGGATGAAGCAGCACACCGTCATCGACAGCCCCTACGGCCCGCTCACCCTCGTCGCCGACGACGGCGTCCTGTGCGGCCTGTACATGACCGACCAGCGCCACCGTCCGCTCCAGGAGACGTTCGGCGAGCGGGACGACCGCTGCTTCGCGGAGGCCGCCGACCAGCTCGCCGCCTACTTCGCGGGCCGTCTCAAGGAGTTCACCCTCCCGCTGCGCCTGGCCGGCACCCCCTTCCAGCGCCGCGTCTGGGACCAACTGCGCGCGATCCCCTACGGCGAGACCCGCACGTACGGCGAACTCGCCCACGCCCTCGGCAGCCCCCAGGCCTCCCGCGCCGTCGGCCTGGCCAACGGGAAGAACCCCGTCGGCATCATCGTCCCCTGCCACCGCGTCATCGGCGCGAACGGCAGCCTGACCGGCTACGGCGGCGGTCTCGCCCGCAAGCGCCGCCTGCTGGACTTCGAGCAGGGCGCCGGACTCTTCTGAGCGCCCCCGGCCCGAGGGGCCCCGATCCTGGCTGGGCCGGCGTCGCGCAGCCGGTCCAGCGACGCGGACAGGGCGGTGCCGACGGGTTCGCGGACCACCTCGTCGGCGATCTCGTCGTACGGCGTCGGCTCCGCATCGACGACGACGAGGCGCGCGCCGTGGTCGGCGGCGACCCGTTCGAGCCCGGCCGCGGGCTGCACCTGGAGGCTCGTCCCGACGGCGACGAACACCCGGCAGGCCTTGGCGATCGCGAGCGCCTCGCCCAGGACGACCGGGTCGAGGCGCTCGCCGGACATCACCGTGGCCGACTTGAGGACGCCGCCGCACTCCCGGCAGGGCGGATCGTCCTCACCGGCCTCGGCACGGGCGAGCGCGTCCTCCTGGGCCCACGCGCATGACACCGCGTGCACACGACACTGCGTACGCCCCCGTGCGGTTCGAGCACCTTGCGGGCGGGCGTCCCCGCGGGCTGGTGCAGTCCGGCCACGTTCTGGGCGAGGACCCGTACACGGACATCAGGAGCCTACGGGCCCGGGCGGGGCGGGGCCTCGGGGCGGTCAGCCGACGCGGTGGCCGTTCTCCAGTTCCGCCGTGCCCGTGCCCTCGGTGAGCACGTCGAGGGCGGCCAGGACGCGGCGGCCCAGGGAGCCCGTCAGACGGGCGGCGAGTTCGTCGCGCCCCACCAGGCGCCAGGAGAGCAGTTCCTCCTCCTGGAGCCGGATCGCCTTGAGGTCCTCGTCGGTGAGGACCCCGCCGTCGTAGAGGTACGCGACCAGCGGAGGGCGGCCGGTGCCGGGCACCCAGTCCACCGCGAGCAGCCGCCCGAGCGGGCGGTCGAGACCGATCTCCTCCAGGGTCTCGCGGCGGGCGCCCTGGCGGGGGCTCTCGCCGGTGTCGGACTCGACCGTGCCGCCCGGCAGCGCCCACCCCTCCCGGTAGTTCGGCTCGACGAGCAGCACGCGCCCCTGCGTGTCGCGGAAGAGAGCGGCGGCACCGGCGAGCACCCGGGGCAGGCCGGCGATGTACGTGGCGTAGTCCGCAGTGGTCATCAAGGAAGGGTAAGGGCACCGGCAAGCCGGGCGGAGCGAGGCCTTGGGGCTTCTCAGGGAGCGGGCGGGGCATGACGGCGGGGGGTGTCGCCGGTTATGGTCACAGCGGCGCGACTGGCCCCCTGACGTGCGGGGCCCGGAGAGCAAGGGGAATGCAAGGTGGCGGACGCTGCAGTGCACGGCACCCGCAGGGTGCTGATTGCCGCGGACAAGTTCAAGGGCTCGCTGACGGCCGTGCAGGTCGCCGAGCGGGTGACGGCCGGGCTGCGGCGGGTCGTGCCGGACGTGGAGGTCGAGGCGCTGCCCGTGGCCGACGGCGGCGACGGCACCGTGGACGCGGCGGTCGCGGCCGGGTTCGAGCGCCGGGAGGCGCGGGTCGCCGGGCCCCTCGGCGATGAGGTGACGGCGGCGTTCGCGCTGCGCGGTGACACCGCGGTCGTGGAGATGGCCGAGGCCAGCGGGTTGCAGCGGCTCCCGGCCGGCGTCTTCGCGCCGCTGTCGGCCTCGACGTACGGCTCGGGTGAGCTGCTGCGGGCCGCGCTCGACGCCGGCGCCCGGACGATCGTGTTCGGCGTGGGCGGCAGCGCGACCACCGACGGCGGCGCGGGCATGCTGTCCGCTCTGGGCGCGCGGTTCCTCACCGCCGACGGCGAGCCGGTCGCGCCCGGCGGCGGTGGACTGGCGGACCTGGCCCGCGCGGACCTGTCGGGCCTGGATGTGCGGCTCGCCGATGTCGAGTTCGTGCTGGCCAGCGACGTGGACAATCCGCTGACCGGCCCGAAGGGCGCCCCGGCGGTCTACGGGCCGCAGAAGGGTGCCTCGCCCGCGGACGTGGAGACGCTGGACGCGGCCCTCGCGCACTACGCGAAGGTGCTGGAAGAGGCGATCGGGACGCGGGCGGCCGAGTTCGCCGCGTCGCCCGGCGCCGGCGCGGCGGGCGGCATCGGGTACGGGGCGCTCATCGTCGGTGCGCGCTTTTGTGCCGGGATCGAGGTCATGCTCGACGTGCTCGGCTTCGCGCCCGCGCTGGGGCGGGCGTCCCTGGTGATCACCGGAGAGGGCTCGCTGGACGAGCAGACCCTGCACGGCAAGGCACCGGCCGGTGTCGCCGCCGCGGCGCGCGCGGCAGGCAAGGAGGTCGTCGCGGTGTGCGGGCGGCTCGCGCTCGCCCCCGAGGTGCTGGGCCGGGCCGGTATCCGCCGGGCGTACGCGCTCACGGACGTGGAGCCGGACGTCGCCCGGTGCATCGCCGAGGCGGGTCCGATCCTGGAGCAGGTGGCCGAGCGCATCGGCGCGGACTTCCTGGGCTGAGGCGGCCCACCGCCGGCCGGTGTACGCGGAAGGGCCCCGGAACCGTACGGTTCCGGGG
>NZ_JBHJUW010000254.1:0-6113 GCF_042268205.1 Streptomyces sp. NPDC056160 | reverse complement strand
TTCCGCAACGCTACGAACCAGCGCCTACGCACACGCTGCGTCACCACCCGCCGAGCCCGCGGACACCTCCGCACCGCTCAACTTTGAAGACCCACATAACGGGGGGGGCGCGACGGCGGCCAGCAGGCCGACGCCCGGCGCGGCGATGTCCGGCGCGGCGATGTCCGGCTTGATCAGCGCGCCCTTGTTGCCGGCGGACGGGCCCCGGGAGGAGAACGGGGGGATCTGGGGGTACGGCGTCCCCGTGGAGCCGCCCGGCTGCAACGTCACCGTGGCGCCCGGCGTGGCCGCGTAGGCGCGGACGTCCGTGGCTCCCGGGACGTTCAGGTGCACGGTCGGCACCACGTGGATGTCGCTGTCGGTCTCCTGGTCGGTGGTGTTCACCAGGACCATGGAGACGCCGCCGGCGCGGGCCACCTCGGCGGACTTGCTCACCCGGGTGGTGATCCCGCGGTCGCACACCACGGCCTTGCCCGCCGTCTTCGCCGGGTCGAGCGAGCCCTCCCGGCACAGCCGCGCGTCCTCGTCCGTCGCCCCGGCCGCCCTGACGTCGCCGGCGAGCACCAGGGGCTTCGGCCCGACGGCCGCCCGCACGGTGAGGCTGCCGCCGACGAAGGTCCGGCCGTCGCCCAGCCTCACCGTGGCTTCGGTGGACTCCAGCGTGCTGGCGGCGACCGTCGCCATCCAGGGTGCGGTGTTGTCGATGATGCTCCTGGAGGGACCCTCGTTGCCCGCGGCGGCCGAGACGAAGACACCTGCCTGCGCCGCGGCCCGGAACGCCTGCACGATGGGCTCGTCGAGCCAGGACTCCACCGCCCTGCCCGCCGAGTAGTTGATGACGTCGACGCCGTCCGCCACCGCCTGGTCGATCGCCGCGACGATGTCGGAGGCATAGCCGGAGGCGTCCGTCGTGCCCTTCTCCGTCCAGAGCGCCTTGTAGACGGAGACCGCCGCGCCCGGCGCCACCCCCGAGATCTTCCCGAAGTCATGCCCCTCCACAGTCACCGCGACGTCCGCGGCGCCCGCGGCGGTGGACGCGGTGTGGGTGCCGTGGCCGCTGCTGTCACGCGCCGAGAGGTAGCCACCCCGCTTATCGGGAGGTGTCGTGGCCAGCCAGCTGTCGTCGAAGTAGCGGGCGCCGACGAGCTTGGTGTTGCAGGCGCTCGCGGGGAACTCCTCACCGGTCTGGCAGACGCCGGTGAAGGTGCCGCCGTCGGCCTTCTTCATCTTGATCACGTCGCCCTCGCGGTAAGGGCGGTACAGGTCCTTGGCGGTGGGCCGGGCGGTGCCCAGGGCCGGGGCGGCGCACGACGCGCTCTGCGGCCAGACTCCGCTGTCGATGACGCCGACCACCACACCCTTGCAGGCCTTGGCGGTACCACCGAGCTTCGACCACACCCCGTGCCGCCCGGACAGGCCCATGAAGTCGGTCGAGCGGGAGTCGTCCGTCGCCTTGACCACGGTGTCGGGGCTGACGGCGAGAACCCCCGGCTGACCGCTGAGGCGGACGGCCTGGAGGGGGGTCAGGTTCGCGACGAACCCGTTGACCGCGACCGTGTAACGGCCGCGGACCTCGGCGCCGACCGCGGCGGCGACCTCGCTCTGCCTCCCCCGGAGGTAGTCCCGGTAGCGGTGCGCGGCGGTGCTGGAGGCGTCGACCTTGGCGCCCGCCGAGGGGGCGGTGGCGGCCAGGCCGTGCACGCCGCCCTCGTAGAGGGCGACGGGCGCGTCCTTGAGGGTGACGACGTAACGGCCGGAGGGCGACTGCCCGGTGACGGCGACCGGGGCCGCCGGGCCACCGGCCGCCCGGACCTGCGGGTCACCGGCCGCTTGGACCGGCGTGCCGATGCAGACGGCTGCCAGCGAGACGGCCAGAGCCGGCGCACCCCAAGCGAGTGTCTTTCTTCGGAACACGGAACTCACACGTTCCTCCATGAGGAATGGGCCGGGCCGAAGGTCGCCTCCGCGCCTCGGGGGTGGCGCTGCGCGTGCGGCTGGTGGGTGGGAGGGGACCGGGCCGGGCGGACGAGTGTCGCGGCGAGGAAAGTGAACGCTGTACCTCGGACAGGTGTCCAGATACTCTGATGGCCGGTTTGGACGCATGACCAACCACGTCACGGATGTCGCACGCCGATCCGACGGAGGTACGCATACGTGCTCACGGCCCTGGGCATAGCCGAGTCCGACGAACCGGTGTACCGGTGCTTCCTGGACCGTGGTCGGGCGACCGTCGCGGACGTCGTCACGTCCCTGGGGACGCCGGAGGACGACGTGCTCGCCTCCGCCGCCAGACTGCGGGAACTCGGGCTCCTCCACGACACCGGCCACGGCCGCTTCCAGGCGACGAACCCCCAGGCCGCGCTGCTGCCCCTGCTGGCCAGGTGACGGTTCGAGATGGAGACCACGCTGGCCTCGGCCAGGACGGAGATCGACCGGATCGCCGAACGCTACCGGGAGGGGCGGCTGCGCTCCGATCCGCGCAACCTGGTGGAGGTCCTGTCGGACCGCGAGCTGATCCGGGACCGGGTCGAGCAGCTGAGCAACTCCGCGACCAGTCACATGTGGGCCCTGGACCGGCCGCCCTATGTGGGCCGCCCGGACGGCGGACTGCACAGCAACGAGGAGGAGTTCGACATCACGGCGGCCTGGCTGCGCCAGGGCATCGACGTACGTTCGATCTACTGCCCGCAGTCGATGGAGCGCCCCGGCCGGTTCGCCACGCTGCTCAGCCTCGCCGAACTGGGCGAGCAGTCCAGGATGCTGCCGGACCTGCCGTTCAAACTGCACATCGTCGACAAGCGGGTCGCCCTGGTACCGCTGTCCGGGCCGGTCTACGACGACCTCCTCGTCATCCATCCGTCGGGCATGCTCGACGCCCTGACGGAGCTGTACGAGGCCTACTGGGCCCGCGCCGAGCCGATCTCGGCAACGGCTCCGGCCCTGGACGGCACCTTCGGACCGGACGACCTCCTGCTCCTCGGCATGCTCAAGGCCGGGCTCAAGGACCAGGCGATCGCCCGCCAGTTGGGGTGTAGCACCCGGACCGCCACCCGGCGCGTCGCCGCCGTCCTGACCAAGCTGGGGGCGGACACCCGGTTCCAGGCGGGGATCAAGGCCTCGGCTCGCGGGCTGCTCTGAGCCGGCGAACTGCCGGCGCGGGCGAGAACACGGCACTGCCCCCTGAATCCACGGCGTGGTCCGAACGGCCACACGGTGAGGCATGTGTGCACATGCCCTGGGCCTCCCCTCTCCCCCGGCCAGGTCCGTCAGGCACGCTTGCGCGCGGAGCCGCATCATGGAGACATGAACGACCGCACGTACACCCGATGGTCCAGCAGCGACGTCGGGGAAGCCGACGCGTTCGCCTACTGGTCCGACGTGGTCTGCGACACATTTGTCGGGGTGGTGATGCGCCCTGGGCCGGGACGGGCCTTCGAGGGCCGGATCGAGACGTCCGTCCTGGACGGGATCGGTTTCGCCGAACTGGCTGCCGGCGCCCAGCGGGTGGCGCGGACGCGGCGGCTGATCGCCCGGGACGACGAGGACGTCCTCCTCGCCAACATCCAGCTCCGCGGCCGGGCCAGGCTGGAGCAGAACGGGCAGGCGGTCGAACTCGCCCCGGGCGAGATGGCCTTCGCCGACAGCGCCCGCCCCTACACGCTGGAGTTCACGGACGTCTTCTCCCAGCTGGTCGTGAAGGTGCCCAGGAGCTGGCTGCCGCACCGCCGCTCCCTGAGCGGGGCGACCGCCGTGGAACTGGGCGCCTCGGGTCCCGGCCGAGTGGTCGTGGACTTCCTGGTCGGGCTCAACCGTCTCCAGGGCGCGGACCCTGCGGCGGCGCGGGCCCTGCTGCCGCACGCCGTCGACCTGCTGGGCGCGGCCGTGTCCTGGGCCGGCGGCGCCGCACCGCTGAAGGCGTCCGCGGCGGCGTTGGCCCGCGAACGTGTCCTCCGCTTCGTCCGCGGGAACATCACGGACCCCGGCTTGGACGCCGCCGCGGTGGCCGCGGGTTGCGGTGTCTCACGGCGCACGGTGTACCGCGCCCTGGCCGAGGACGGCGTACCGCTCACGGAACTGATCCGCGGGCTGCGCGTGTCGCTCGCCCAGAGGCTGGTGTCGGCACACCCCGACCGCACGCTCGCCGCCGTGGCCCACGAGTGCGGGTTCGGTGGCGAGGCATAGCTGTACCGGGCGTTCAGGGCCGTCACGGGCATGACGCCCGGCACCTACCGTTCCCGGCGGCGGTGACGGCCGCGCTCAGGCGGACCCGGCGGTGCCGCCCTCCGGCATGAGTTCCCGGACCACCTCGACGAACCGGGGCGGGGCGGGTGGCACCGGCGCCTCCACGAACTCGCCGAGACCGACGTCGTAGCGCTGTCCCCGCTGCGGTTCGACGACGTGGTGGCCGTCGAGGCGGAGTTGTTCCACGTTGCGCCGGACCGCCGGCTTGCCCCACATCCCTTCGGTCATCACCGGGAAGAACACACGGGGAAGTCGGCGGCTGCGATCGTCGCGGTCAGCATGTTCGGGACGGCGCCCGTGGCGACGGCGGAGAGCATGTGGGCGGTGGCCGGCAGGACGGTCATCATGTCGTGCTCCGCCGCCAGGGTCGCCTGGTTCTCCCGGCCCCAGTCGTCCGGCGTCGTGCCGGTGACGACACGGTCGGCGAACAGGGCGACGGTGTGCGGCGGGAGGAAGGTGGCGGCGGTGTGCGTCATCAGGACGGTGACCGTCCCGGTGAAGGCGGTGCGCAGCGCGTTGGTGTACATCGGGAGCGTGGCGACGGCGGCGGAGCCGGTGGCGCCGATGAGCAGGCGTCCACCGAAGGCGGCCGGGTTGTTGCTGGTCATGTCTTCACGATGGTCGTCGGCGCCGGGCCGGGTGTGACCGGATGTGCCACGGAATCTGACCGTCCGTGCCGTCGGCCCGGGCCGTGCCGGAGGCCGGCCCGCAGCTCGCGGGACGCCGTGGAACGCCGTCGGGTTCAGGCGTCGGCCGCTCCGGGCCGGGTGGCGCGCCAGGCCAGCAGCGCGCCGACGGTGCCGTACGCCATGAGCAGGCCACCGTTCCTGGCCTCCCGTCGCCGCCGCAGGGACTGGTAGTGCCGCTGTTCCTCGTACGTCCGGCTCGCCACCGCGAGGGACCCCTCCAGCACCGAGCACTCGCTGTCCCCGGGACGCATGGGGCCGGGGTGCTCCTCGCCGTCACGCACGTTCTCCCCCGGGCACACGACCTCCGCGGAAGCCGTGAGGGCGCCCGCGAGACTCACGACCCCCCAGAGCACGGGCAGGAGGAAGAACGCGAGGAGAACGGCTCTGTACTTCACTGGACCCCCAGGGGACGAGACGGCGGGACCCGGTCTCCGCGCACGGCGACCGACGGGACGTCACCGCAGTGTGGCCCAAGCCCGGCGCCCGGCCCCGGCCCGGGCCCCCTCGCGGGTGCCGCCTCCGTCTGCGGCGACCGGACGCCGCGTGGAGTCAGCCGTCTCTCTTCGCCCGGCATCCGCGTGAACCATCTCGGGTCGGGATCCGTTTTAATAACGGTTAATATTTCCTCCTCCCCAGGTGAACGGAGAGTATATTTCCGACGTCCTGCCGTCGATCGCGATTCACGATTCATTCCATCCCTCGTTCACCCTTCCAGCATTGACCGTGAATGTAAGTGGCATTCACACTTGACGTGCAGCTGCGAAAATTCCGTTTCGTTTCGGCAGGCGTGCCGAGAACCGGAATAGCCGAACATCAGGTGAGTCAATGACGGGAGTACGCATGTTCAAGACGCGGATCGCCTCTGTGGCAATTCTCGCCGGGGCCGCGGTCGCCGCGGTGACGACGGGTGCCCAGGCCTCGACCGCCGTTCCGTCCAACAGCCTCATCCGCGAGCACATCAGCTGGTCCTCGTGCCAGTTCTGGGCCTCTGCGGACAACGGCTCGAGCGGCGAGCAGCAAGGAGTCACGGGCACGTACTTCTACTGCGCCGACGGCGGAAACGGTACGGCGAACGAGTGGCACAAGAACTACTGACAGTGAAGATATGACTGGTGGTTCCGCTGATGAGCCTGACTCGCCTACTGACTGACGTCATCGACTGTCCTGTTTGGGATTTGTCGG
>NZ_JBHJUW010000253.1:0-6137 GCF_042268205.1 Streptomyces sp. NPDC056160 | reverse complement strand
GCCCACGGCCCCGGCCCCCGCCCCGTGGCGGAACCGCACGGTCCGCCGCACCCTAGGGCAGCAGCTTGTCCAGGGCGGCCGGCCCCTCCGTTTCGATCTTGCGCTTGGCCCACTCCAGGTTGCGCGGGGTGATGTCACGGCCCGCGGCCAGCACGACGTCCTCGGGCGAGACGTCGGTACCGGTACGGGCGTGGAGCACGTCGTCCGGCGTACAGCGCTCCCCTGGCGTACGGGATGCTCCGGGCGAACGGGATGCGTCGGGCTCTGACGTCGACATGTGTCCTCCTCGGGTCCGGCCGGGTCCCCGCCCGGGTCCGGACTGCGCCGCCCCTGCCGCGGGACCGGGACCTCCTCCTACGATTGCCCGCCGCGCCGCACCCTGCATCCGGAAGGGCCCGCCGCACCGGCCGGGCCGGGACCGGCCCGCCTCAGGAGTACCTGCCCACCGTGCCGGGAAACCCCGCCTCGGCTGCCACCTCCCGCGGGCCACGACCTCCGTTCCGGCCGCCCGCTCCGTAAGCTGGAAAGGCCCCGCGGAGCCGTCCGGGAGCGGCCGGCCCCGGGAACCGCGCGACCGGACAGGGAGGCCGCAGCGATGGCCGACACACCGAGCCCGCCGCCGGTGGCGGGCGTGCGCCGGTACGTGCCGATCGCCGACCACGGCCTGATCGGAGACCTGCGCACGGTCGCCCTGGTGGGCACCGACGGCACGATCGACTGGTACTGCTGTCCCTCCTTCGACGCCCCCAGCGTCTTCGCCGCCGTACTGGACGCCGAGCGGGGCGGCTGCTTCGAACTCGCCGCGGCCCAGGGAGCCCGCACCAAGCAGTTCTACTTCCCCGACACCAACGTGCTGATCACCCGGTTCTTCACCGAGGACGGCGTCGGCGAGGTGCAGGACTTCATGCCGGTGTGCGGCGACGGCGGCGACGCCGAACGCCACCGCCTGATCCGGCGCGTGGTGTGCGTGCGGGGTACCGTCCCCTTCCGCGCGCGCGTGGCCCCCCGCTTCCGCTACGGCGCCGACCCGCACACGGTGCGCATCGAGGGCCACCTGGCCCTGTTCGAGTCCGCGGCCTCGGCCCTCGCGCTCACCGCCACCGTGCCCCTGGAGACCGAGGGACCGGACGTCCGCGCCGACTTCAAGCTGACCGAGGGCGAGTCGGCGGTCTTCGCCCTGGACCAGGTGGGCGGCGAGGTGGCTCCGCGCCGGTGCGCGCGGGCCGAGGCGGAGGAGCAGTTCGAGGTCACCGTGGCGTACTGGCGGCGCTGGATCGCGCAGTCCCGCTACCGCGGCCGCTGGCGGGAGATGGTCCACCGCTCCGCGCTCACCCTGAAACTCCTCACCTACGCCCCGACCGGTGCCATCGTCGCCGCGCCCACCACCAGCCTGCCCGAACGCATCGGGGGCGAACGCAACTGGGACTACCGCTACGTCTGGGTGCGCGACGCGGCGTTCGCGGTCTACGCCCTGCTGCGCCTCGGTTTCAGCGGCGAGGCCGCGGCCTTCATGCGGTTCCTCACCCGGCACATCAGCCCGGGCGACGGCAAGGCCACCGGCCCCCTGCAGATCATGTACGGCATCGACGGCCGGGCCGAACTCCCCGAGTACGAACTGCCCCATCTCCAGGGCCACCAGGGCTCCGCCCCGGTCCGCGTCGGCAACGCCGCCGCCGACCAGCTCCAGCTCGACATCTACGGCGCCCTGATCGACTCCATCTACCTCTACGACAAGTGGGCCGAGCCGATCTCCAGCGCCCAGTGGGACGACGTGTGCGCGCTGGTGGACTGGGTCTGCGACAACTGGGACCAGCCCGACGAGGGCGTGTGGGAGACCCGCGGCGGACGCCGGAACTTCCTGTACTCGCGCCTGATGTGCTGGGTCGCGGTCGAACGCGCCGTCCGGCTGGCCAACCACCGCGGGCTGCCCGCCGACCTGGCGCGCTGGCAGCGCGCCCGCGACACGATCTACCGCCGCGTCATGGACCGCGGCTGGTCCGAGCGGCGCCAGGCGTTCGTCCAGTACGAGGGCGGCGACGTGCTGGACGCCGCCGTCCTGATGATGCCGCTGGCCAAGTTCATCGCCCCGACCGACCCGAAGTGGCTGTCCACCCTCGACGCGCTCACCGAGGACCTGGTCTCCGACTCCCTCGTCTACCGCTACGACCCGCGCACCAGCCCCGACGGGCTGCGCGGCGAGGAGGGCACCTTCTCGATCTGCTCCTTCTGGTACGTCGAGGCCCTGACCCGCGCGGGGCGCCTGGACGAGGCGCGCCTCGCCTTCGAGAAGATGCTCACCTACGCCAACCACCTCGGCCTGTACGCGGAGGAGATCGGCCGCACCGGCGAACAGCAGGGCAACTTCCCGCAGGCCTTCACCCACCTGTCCCTGATCAGCGCCGCCTACAACCTCGACCGCGCCCTGGGCTGACGGCCCCGGGACCCGCTGCCGGGCCCCGCGGCCCGCCGGTTCGCGTCAGCCGATGTGGTACGAGTCGCCGTACACCTTCCAGTCCAGCGGCGGCTTCAGGTCGAGGTTGCCCTTGCGCAGGAAGACCCGCTGCTCGGTGTCGACCCTGCTGGTGTCGCTGTGTGCCTCCTCCTGCTTCATGGCCCACACCCGGGCGTCCAGGAACGCGTTCAGGTACGTCACCTCGTCGCCGCCCCGCGCCGGCGGCTCGGCGCTGCGCAGCGCCCGCTTGCGTATGCTGCCGAAGCTCGTCGGGTCGTCGCCGCCGCCGTGCATCACGATGGCGTCGTAGTAGGCGAACTGGCCGAGCGCGCGCAGCCCGTCCGCCTTGCCCTGCGCGACGGCCGGGTCGAAGTAGACGCGGTCCCGCTCGTCGTTCTGGGCCTGCTGGAACGCGGTGTCCTTGGCCGCCGTGCGCCAGTCCTTGGTGAAGTCGGGGTCGAGTCCGGCGTGGGAGTCGCTGCCGTCGACCTTGCGCAGGGCGGGCAGGTACTTGGCGAGCACGTTGCCGGGCCTGCGGTCGGTGTAGAGCTGGACCAGGTCGAGCATGTCGCCGGTGCCGGAGCAGAAGCCGATGATGCCGGCGGTGTAGCCGCGGCCGTCACCGATGTCCTCGATGTACTTGTACTGCGCCTTCCAGTCGAGCGAGGAGTTCTCCGCGCTCGACACCAGCTTCATGGCGATCTCCTTCTTCGCCGGGTCGTCCAGGCCCGGCGCCGCCGCCGGGGACGCCATCGCGCGGGGTGCGGCGCCGAGCAGGGGCACGGCGGCCAGTGAGGCGCCGAGGAGGGTGAGGACGGCGCGGCGGGAGGCGTCGGCCGGCCTGGACGTTTCGGGGATCGGATGCACCACGGGGGCTCCAGATGCGAGTGGGGGGAGGGGAGTTGGCCCGTAGACCAACTGATAGGAAGGTTTCCTACCAGAAGCTCGAACAGATGGTCACCCACCGCGCGGAGAATTCGTAGGAACGAACGAGGGGGCGCATCGGGTTCAGGACAGGGACTGCTCGGCCCAGATGACCTTCCCGGTGGGCGTGTAGCGCGTGCCCCAGCGGTCCGCGAGCTGGGCGACCAGGAACAGCCCCCGGCCGCCCTCGTCGGTGGACGCCGCGTACCGCAGATGCGGCGAGGTGCTGCTGCTGTCGAGGACCTCGCAGATCAGGGCGGTGTCGCGCAGCATCCGTACCCGGATGGGAGCGCTGCCGTACCGGATCGCGTTGGTGACCAGCTCACTGAGGATCAGCTCGGTGGTGAAGGCCGCCTCCTCGAGCCCCCACCGCGCCAGCCGCCGGTTCACCGAGGCCCGTACGTCGGCGACGGCCGCCGGATCCGCGGGCACCTCCCACTCGGTGACCCGGTCCGAATGCAGCGCCCGGGTCCGCGCGACGAGCAGCGCGATGTCGTCACCCGGCCGCAGGGGCAGCCGCGAGTCCAGCACCGCGCGGCACGTCTCCTCGGGCGACTCGCCGGCCGAGGACAGCGCGCCCCGCAACTCCTCCAGGCCTACGTCGATGTCCCGCGCCCGGTCCTCGACGAGCCCGTCGGTGTACAGGACCAGACGGCTGCCCTCGGCGAGTTCCAGTTCGGCCGTCTCGAACGGCAGGCCGCCGAGCCCGAGCGGGGGACCGGCGGGCACGTCGGCGAACGTCACCACACCGTCCGGCGCGATCACGGCCGGCGGCGGGTGGCCCGCGCGGGCCATCACGCAGCGCCGGGAGACGGGATCGTAGATCGCGTACAGGCAGGTCGCCCCAATCACGGGCGCGCCGGTGCCGTCGGCCGTCTCGTCCTGGTCGATCCGGTCGACCATCTCGTCCAGCAACCCGAGCAGTTCGTCGGGCGGCAGGTCGAGGGAGGAGAAGTTGTGCACCGCGGTGCGCAGCCGTCCCATGGTGGCCGCGGCGTGCAGCCCGTGGCCGACCACGTCTCCCACCACGAGCGCCACCCGCGCTCCCGACAGCGGCAGCACGTCGAACCAGTCCCCGCCCACCCCCGCCTGCGCGGGCAGATAGCGGTAGGCGAGGTCCAGGGCGCCCTGCTCGGGCAGGCTGCGGGGCAGCAGGCTGCGCTGCAGGGTGACCGCCATGCCGTGCTCGCGCGTGTAGCGGCGGGCGTTGTCGATGGAGACCGCGGCCCGGGCGACCAACTCCTCCGCCAGGGCCAGTTCCTCGGCGTCGAACGGCTCGTCCTTCTCCGAGCGCCAGAAGTCGACCAGGCCCAGCACGACGGCGCCCGCCCGTACCGGGACGGTGATCAGCGAGTGGATGCCGTACCGCACCACCCGCCCGGCGCGCTCCACGTCCTGCGCCAGCCAGCCCGGGGCGGCCTCCAGGCGCGGCTCCAGGACCGGGCGGCGGGTGCTGAGGCCGTGCGCCTGCGGGGAAGAGGCGACGAAGCGGATCTGCGCGCCCACCGGGTACAGGGGGGCGTCCTCGCGGATGCCCCCGGCCGCCGTACGGCGCATCGGCCCGCCCTGGCCGGGCTCCTCACCGCGCAGGACGGCGTCGTACAGGTCCACCGTGACGAAGTCCGCGAAGCGCGGCACGGCCACCCGCACCAGCTCCTGAGCCGTCCGGGTCACGTCCAGGGTGGTGCCCACGCCCACCCCGGCGTCGTAGAGCAGGCTCAGCCGCTCGCGGGCCACCTCCGCGCGGCCGGAGAGGGCGCGCAGCTCCGTGGAGTCGCGCAGGGTGGCCACGCTGCCCGACGGGCCGCCTTCCAGGTCGGTGGGCCGCTGGTTGACCGCCAGCAGCCGGTCGCCGACCAGGCGCACCTCGTCGGTGGCGATCCGCCCGGACGCCAGCAGCTCCGCCGTGCCCTGATCGAGCCCCAGGTCGAGCACCCCGCGGCCCTCCGCGTCCGCGGGCAGGCCGAGCAGGCGGTGCGCCTCGTCGTTGGCGAGGAGCAGCCGGCCCTCGTCGCCGACGATGATCACGCCTTCCCGGACCGAGTGCAGCACCGCGTCGTGGTGCTCGTACATCCGGGTCATCTCGCCCGGGCCCAGCCCGTGCGTCTGGCGCAGCAACCGCCTGCTGACCAGTGCCGTTCCCGCGGTGGCCAGGGCGACGCCGGCGGCAGCGGCGCCCAGTACGACGGGGAGCTGCCGGTCTGCCAGACCCCCCGCGTTGTGCGTGGTGATGCCGGCCGCGACCAGCCCCACGACCCTGCCGTCGGGCGCCCTGACCGGTACCACCGCCTGCACCAGCCGCCCGATGGTCCCGTTGATCTCCTCCACGACGGGCCGTCCGCGCAGCGCCGGTTCGATGGCGCCCACGAACTTCTGGCCGATCCGGCCCGGCACGGGGTGGGTGTAGCGGATCCCGGCGGTGTTCGTCACGACGATGAAGTCGACGTGCGCCGCCTCGCGGGCCGCCTCGGCCTGCGGTTGCAGTACGGCCGTCGGGTTCGGGCCGGTGAGCGCGGCGCTGGTCCCCGGCGCGTTGGCGAACGTCTCGGCGACCGCCAGCGACCGGTTGCGGGCCTCCTGCGTGCTGTCGTGCTGCACCTGGAGCACCAGGGCGACCACCGCGGCCACGACCAGCAGCAGTACCACCACGACCTGGAGCACGAACACCTGTCCGGCGACGCTGCGGCCGCGCACGGCCGCCCGCAGCCGCGCGAACCAGCCGTCCGCGGCCCGGCCCCGCTCCGCGCGCTCACGCGCTCGC
>NZ_JBHJUW010000252.1:0-6172 GCF_042268205.1 Streptomyces sp. NPDC056160 | reverse complement strand
CCGGACCACCTACAAGGCCACCATCAGCATCAACATGCTCACAACCGACCCTTGACACGGCCCAGACCGCCCTAACTGAACGGCGTTGCCTCTAGGCGTCAGACGTACGGCCCCGGAGCCGCCGGCCCTCGGGGCCCTCTGCGACGGCTCAGGCGCGCTCCCGGCGGCCGGGAGCGCGCCGCTGCCGTCCCAGGGCCTCACACAGGCCCGGCGGGGGCGTCAGGGGCGCCCGGGGCCGATCCCAGCGCCGAGGCACGGCGGACGCGGTACAGGAAGTCCGCCACGCGGCGCAGGTCGGGCTCCTCGGGAAGCGGGGAGTGCGCGGCGGCCTCGTCCGCGTGGGCGGCCAGGCGGGTCATCCAGGACTCCACCTCGGGCCAGGGGACCTCGCCGCGCCGCACGGCCAGCAGGCGGGCCCGGGCGTCGCCCACCTCGACGGTCAGGCGGCCCGTGCGCAGCAGGTCGCTGGCGCTGATCAGCAGGCGCAGCAGGTGCATGGCGTGCTTCCAGCGCGGGGCGCCGTGCGTCCGTACGTCGGCGTCGAGCCTGCGGCGCTGGGCGAGGGCGTAGCCGGTGAAGGCGGCGTGCACCCGGCGGGAGAGGAACGCCTCGCGCAGCGCGAGCAGTTCGCGGCCGGTGGCGTCGGCGTGCTCGACGAGCGGGGAGTGCAGGCACTCCAGGATGTTCGGGTTGCCGCGCAGCGCCAGTTCGCAGAAGCGTTCCAGTTCCCAGCTGAACTGTTCCGGCCCGGGTCCCTCGACGTGCGTCGGGGGCTTCGCGAAGCGCCAGAAGAGCGGGGCGGGGGCGACGAAGACGCCACGGCGGTCCGTGTCGCTGCTCTCCGTCGCCAGCCCGAAAGCCCGCGAGCCCGTCACACAGGCGTAGATCGTGTGGTCGCGTACCAGGTCCTCGGGCTGCATGCCCGGGAGCGTACGCGGATCCTCACGCCAGGCGGATGGAATTTCCCTCCACGTGGATCTCCTTGGCGGCCAGCGGCCGGGACGCCGGGCCGTGGGCCACCGAGCCGTCGGTGACGTGGAACATGCTGCCGTGGCAGGGGCAGGCGATGGTGCCGTTCTCGACGTGGCTGACGGTGCAGCCCTGGTGGGTGCAGACCGCGGAGAAGGCCTTGAACTGGCCCTTCACCGGCTGGGTGACGATGACGCGCTGCTCCTTGAAGACCTTGCCGCCGCCGACCGGGATGTCCTCGGTCCGCGTCAGCTCCGCGCCGGCGGCGGCGCTGTGCGAGGGGGACGCGGCGGCGGCCGTGGTCGGCGGCCTGGAAGGGCTCGGCGGGGCCGAGGAGGCGGCGTCCGCGGCGGACGCGCTGCCGTCGCCCGATTTCGAGTCGCTGCAGCCGGCGGCGAGCGCGGCGGCCGCGCCGGTGGCGAGAACCGTACGCCGGGTCGATCCCTGAGTCATGCCGTCACTCCGAGGGGTGCCGAGGTGGGGGAAGACGCTCCGAGCGGAGCGGAAGCATCTTCGCACCGAAGACCCCCAAGTCGAAGTAAATCCGAGTCGACTGGTGCAAATGGTGCATCGGTGTGGCGTCTCAGCGGGCGGGCGCCGTGCCTGCCCGGCGTGCCGCCTGACTAGGCTGGCCGCGAACCACCCAGACACACGTCAGCGAGGAGCAGCGCCGTGGCGGTACGAGCGGTCCGGGGGGCCGTCCAGCTGGAACGGGACGACGCCGGTCACATGAGCGAGCAGGTGGAGGCACTGCTCACCGCCGTCCTGGAGCGGAACGGCCTGGCCGCCGAGGACCTGATCAGCATCTGGTTCACGGCCACCCCCGACCTGCACAGCGACTTCCCCGCCGTCGCCGCCCGCCGGCTCGGCATCGTCGACGTACCGTTGATCTGCGCGCAGGAACTGGACGTCGAGGGTGCCATGCCCCGCGTGGTCCGCGTCCTCGCGCACATCGAGACCGACCGGCCGCGCGCCGAGATCGCCCACGTCTACCTGGGGGCGGCGGCCGCCCTGCGCAAGGACATCGCCCAGTGAGGAACGCACTCGTCATCGGCACCGGCCTGATCGGGACCTCGGCGGCCCTGGCCCTCGCCCGGCGCGGGGTGGGCGTGCACCTCACCGACCGCGACCCCGAACAGGTCCGTACGGCCCTCGCGCTCGGCGCCGGAACGGACGCGGCGCCCGACGGCCCCGTCGACCTGGCGATCGTCGCCGCCCCGCCCGCCCATGTCGCCGGGGTGCTCGCCGACGCCATGCGCCGCAAGGTGGCCCGCGGCTACCTCGACGTGGCCAGCGTCAAGGGCGGCCCCCGCCGCGAACTGGAGGCGCTGGGCCTCGACCTGAGCGCCTACATCGGCAGCCACCCCATGTCGGGCCGGGAGAAGTCCGGCCCGCTGGCCGCGACCGCCGACCTCTTCGAGGGCCGCCCCTGGGTGCTCACCCCCACCCGCGACACCGACACCGAGGTCCTCAACCTCGCCCTGGAACTGGTCTCGCACTGCCGTGCGGTCCCGGTCGTCATGGACGCCGACGCCCACGACCGCGCCGTGGCCCTGGTCTCCCACATGCCCCAACTGGTCTCCAGCACGGTCGCCGCGCGCCTGGAGCACGCCGAGGAGGCGGCCGTACGGCTGTGCGGGCAGGGCATCCGGGACGTGACCCGGATCGCCGCCTCCGCGCCGCAGATGTGGATCGACATCCTCTCGGCGAACCCGGGACCGGTCGCCGACCTGCTCGCCGACGTCGCCGCCGACCTGGACGAGACGGTACGGGCCCTGCGGGCGCTGCAGTCCTGCGACGAGGCCGAGCGCCGGGAGGGCGGCGCCGGCATCGAGGACGTGCTGCGGCGCGGCAACGCCGGACGGGTCCGGGTGCCCGGCAAGCACGGGTCCGCGCCGCGGGCGTACGAGGTCGTCGCCGTCCTCATCGACGACCAGCCCGGACAGCTGGCCCGCATCTTCGCCGACGCCGGGGCGGCCGGCGTGAACATCGAGGACGTCCGGATCGAGCACGCGACGGGACAGCAGGCAGGCCTGGTGCAGCTGACGGTCGAGCCGAAGGCGGTCCCCGTGCTGACGGCGGCCCTGCGGGAACGGGGCTGGGCCCTGCGGAAGTGAGGGCGTGACCGGGCGGGAGCGAGGGCGCGACCGCGCGGCGGTGAGGGCGCAACCCCGCGGCGGTGGGGGCCGTACCCTCCGGCCGTCGGAGGGTGCCCGGGCAGCCAGTAACCTTGTGCGGGGGCCCCTGGCTCCCGTACACCCGTCCACCACCCTTCACCAGGAAGGTGCCCCGCTGTGGAACACGGCGCCGCCCGGACCGCCCAGCCCGTGATTGTCGCCATCGACGGCCCCTCCGGCACGGGCAAGTCGAGCACGTCGAAGGCCGTGGCCGCGCAGCTCGGCCTGAGCTACCTGGACACCGGTGCCCAGTACCGGGCGATCACCTGGTGGATGGTGACCAACGGGATCGACATCGAGGACCCCACCGCGATCGCCGCCGTGGCAGCCAAGCCCGAGATCGTCTCCGGCACCGACCCGGCCCACCCGACGATCACCGTCGACGGCACGGACGTGTCGGGTCCGATCCGCACTCAGGAGGTCACCTCCCAGGTCAGCGCGGTCAGCGCCGTGCCGGAGGTGCGGACCGTGATCACCGAGCTGCAGCGCTCCCTGGCCGCTGCCGCCGCGACCGGCATCGTCGTCGAGGGCCGCGACATCGGCACGACCGTCCTGCCCGATGCCGACCTGAAGATCTTCCTCACCGCCTCGCCCGAGGCCCGCGCCGCCCGTCGCAGCGGCGAGCTGAAGAGCGCCGACGTGCACGCCACCCGGGACGCCCTGATCAAGAGGGACGCGGCCGACTCCAGCCGCAAGACCTCCCCGCTGGCCAAGGCGGACGACGCGGTCGAGGTCGACACCACCGACCTCACGCTGGCCCAGGTCATCGAGTGCGTCGTCACCCTCGTCGAGGAGAAGCGGGCCGCCAAGTGACTGCTGAGTCCGTTTCGTCCGAGCGCGGTGCGGAGGTCGGGCGCCGGATCGGCGTCGGGCTGATGTACGGGCTGTGGCGCCCCCGCGTGCTGGGCGCCTGGAAGGTGCCGGCGTCCGGCCCGCTGATCTTCGCCGTCAACCACTCGCACAACGTCGACGGCCCGATGGTCATGGGCGTGGCGCCCCGGCCGGTGCACTTCCTGATCAAGAAGGAAGCGTTCATCGGCCCCCTCGGGTCCTTCCTGACCGGCATCGGCCAGCTCCAGGTGGACAGGCACAGCGCCGACCGCACGGCGATCACCCGCGCGCTCGGCGTCCTGGAGCAGGGCGGGGTCCTCGGCATCTTCCCGGAGGGCACCCGGGGCGTGGGCGACTTCGCCTCGCTGCGCGCGGGCCTCGCCTACTTCGCCGTCCGCAGCGGGGCGCCGATCGTCCCGGTGGCCGTACTGGGAAGTTCCGAGCGGCGCGGACGGTTGATACGAGGGCTGCCGCCGCTGCGCTCGCGCGTGGACGTGGTCTTCGGCGAGCCCTTCGACGCGGGCGACGGCAGCGGCAGGCGCACCCGGCGGGCACTGGACACGGCCACCGAGCACATCCAGAAGCAGCTCGCCGACCACCTGGAAAACGCCAGGCGCCTCACCCGGCGCTAGCACACACTCGAGTAGTGGATCACCACGGCCCCGTGATGATCCACCGACCACCACGATGAACTACGAGGTACGGACTTCATGAACGACGACATCCAGCCCGACGGCTCGGCCGAGCACGAGTACGAGCACGGGGCGCTCGGCGACGCCGAGTACGCGGAGTTCATGGAGCTCGCCGCCGAAGAGGGCTTCGACCTGGAGGACGTCGAGGGCGCCATCGAGGCCGCCGGACACGGTCCGCTGCCCGTGCTCGCCGTCGTCGGCCGCCCCAATGTCGGCAAGTCGACCCTGGTGAACCGCATCATCGGCCGCCGCGAGGCGGTCGTCGAGGACAAGCCAGGCGTCACCCGAGACCGCGTCACCTACGAGGCCGAGTGGGCGGGCCGCCGCTTCAAGGTCGTCGACACCGGCGGCTGGGAGCAGGACGTCCTCGGCATCGACGCCTCCGTCGCCGCCCAGGCCGAGTACGCCATCGAGGCCGCCGACGCGGTCGTCTTCGTCGTCGACGCCAAGGTCGGCGCCACCGACACCGACGAGGCCGTCGTCCGGCTGCTGCGCAAGGCCGGCAAGCCCGTGGTGCTGTGCGCCAACAAGGTGGACGGCCCCAGTGGCGAGGCGGACGCCGCCTACCTGTGGTCCCTCGGACTCGGCGAGCCGCACCCCGTCTCGGCGCTGCACGGCCGCGGCACCGGCGACATGCTGGACCGGGTCCTGGAGGCGCTGCCCGAGGCGCCGCGCGAGAGCTTCGGCGTCGGCGGCGTCGGCGGCCCGCGCCGCATCGCCCTGATCGGCCGCCCCAACGTCGGCAAGTCCTCACTGCTGAACAAGGTCGCCGGCGAGGAGCGCGTCGTCGTCAACGAACTGGCGGGCACCACCCGCGACCCGGTCGACGAGTTGATCGAACTGGGCGGGGTCACCTGGAAGTTCGTCGACACCGCGGGCATCCGCAAGCGCGTCCACCTCCAGCAGGGCGCCGACTACTACGCCTCCCTGCGCACCGCCGCCGCCGTCGAGAAGGCGGAGGTGGCCGTCATCCTGATCGACGCCTCCGAGTCCATCTCCGTGCAGGACCAGCGCATCGTCACCATGGCCGTGGAGGCGGGCCGCGCGATCGTCCTCGCCTTCAACAAGTGGGACACCCTCGACGAGGAGCGCCGCTACTACCTGGAGCGGGAGATCGAGACCGAGCTGGGCCAGGTCGCCTGGGCCCCCCGTGTCAACGTCTCGGCGCGCACCGGGCGGCACATGGAGAAGCTGGTCCCGGGGATCGAGACCGCGCTGGCCGGCTGGGAGACCCGGGTGCCGACCGGCCGCCTCAACGCCTTCCTCGGCGAGCTGGTCGCCGCCCACCCGCACCCGATCCGGGGCGGCAAGCAGCCGCGCATCCTGTTCGGCACCCAGGCGGGCACCAAGCCGCCGCGGTTCGTCCTGTTCGCCTCGGGCTTCATCGAGGCGGGCTACCGGCGCTTCATCGAACGCAGGCTGCGCGAGGAGTTCGGCTTCGAGGGCACGCCGATCCACATCTCGGTGCGGGTGCGCGAGAAGCGCGGCCGCGCGAAGTAGGAG
>NZ_JBHJUW010000251.1:0-6409 GCF_042268205.1 Streptomyces sp. NPDC056160 | reverse complement strand
GCACCACAGCACCCGGCACCACACCATCCGTCACCGCCAGCACAGCCGCCCGCTCCTCCGCGGACAGCAGATCCATCCCCCCGATCGGCCGGGAGAGATCCGCTGCCGTGACGGCTCGCAGAGCCGTGAGCAGGCGCCGGTGGTGAACGGCCAGTTCGTCGTGCGTGCACAGTTCGGGGTGGGCGTTCACGTCGATGACCGGCCCGGCGCCGTCACGTCGGTCCCACACGGCGAGAGTGAGGTCGCCCACCAGGCCGGAGGTGAGGTTGTGCGCGGTGGTCGGCAGTCCGGCGAACGTGATCGCGTAGTCGAAGGACATGACGTTGACGACCGGTGCGTACCAGGTTCCCATGCGGCCGGGCAGTGCGAGGTCGCGCTGGATGTCCTCGGCCCGGTACCGCTGGTGGGCGCCCAGTTCGCGCACGCGCCGGCCGATCTGGGTGAGGAGTTCGCCGAGGGTCAGCTCTGGTCGTAGCGTGAGCCGGAGCGGTAGGACGTTGGCAGCCGTGCCGGGAGTGCGGCGCTCCACCTGGGTGAGGCGTGCCGTCACCGGCAGGCCGAGGACGACGGTGGCCGCGCCGGTCGTCCGGTGGACGTGGAGGGCTGCGGTGGCGATGACCAGGTGCGACCAGGGGGCGCGGGCCCGGCGGGCCGCGTCGCGCAGTGCCGTGTGTTCCGCCGGCTCACAGGCGGCGGAGTGCCGGAGATAGCGCTCCGGCGTGGTCGACGGCGTGCCGACGATTCCCGCCGACTGCGGACGATCGGTGAAGCGTTCCGTCCAGTACGCCCTGTCCTGAGCGAATTGCCCTGATGCCTGGTAGGCCTGTTCGGCCGTGACCAGGTCGGACAGCGTACCGAAGGGACTCGCTCCTATCGAGCCGCCTCGGGCGAGTGCGGTGTAGACGTCGGCGACCCGGCGTGTGATCAGCAGGGACCCGAAGGCGTCCATCACGGCGTGGTGGTAGCCCTGGTACCACCAGAAGCGGTCTGCGCCCACCTTCAGGAGCGCGTACTCGAACAGCAGGTCCTCGGTCAGGTTCATGGGCCGGGCGATCGCGGCCTCCATCCAGTCGCGGGCGGCCTGGGCGGGGGCCGGCTGCGCGCTCAGGTCGATGACCGCGAGCGGCCAGTCGGCAGGCTCCTGGAGTGCTTGCCGAATCTCGTCACCTTCCTCGACGAAGCGGACGTGCAGCGTCTCCGCCTCGGCGACGACGAGTCGCAGGGCTTGCGAGAACAGCTCCGGGTCCACGCCTCCGTGGATCTCCAGGTACTCCCCCACCCGGAAAACTCGATTGCCTCTCCCCAGCCGCTGCTCGGCGATCCATATTTCGCGTTGCGCAGCCGTGAGGGGCAGCGTGCTGCCGAAACTGACGGACAAGTGTCTACCTCCGAGAATTCCCCCGCACGGACGGCCGGAGAGACAGGAATGAAAAACTCACAATGTCCTGGAAAACGCGTCGCCAATTCGATCGCGCAGAAGTGAAGCGGCGAACTCCGCACTGCCGGAGCGACGCGGATCGCCGCGTGTGCACAGGAGCCGGACATAACCGCCCGGAAACACGACAGAGGGAAACCTAACCCTGGGAGATCCGGAGGGTCAAGGAGATCAATCGGCTATGCCACGTGCATGCCCGGGCCGTGTCCCGCCGGCGGGACACACGGGGGCAACCCGGCGGGACCCGCGCGCACGCCCGGCGCCGGCCGTAGTGACCGCCGACGCGGCCTGGCGGCCAACTGCCCCCGGTTCGGCTGGTGAAGGCCGGCCGCTCGCGCTGGTGGCGGAACATGGCAGGCGCTCTCCGCACGCCGGGCGGAGCTTCTTCTCGCGAGCGGCACCCTGCAGGTGCGGTGACCGGCATCAGGCCCCGCGCGTCGCTCGCGGGGCGGTTCGCCTTGATCGACGGGCTCTTGCCCGCCGTTTCTCGACGGTGTTAGCTTCAATTTCCACAAATGCCGATCGCACGTTTCCCGAGGCTGTTTCACAAAAGGAAACCCGTATGGCAAAAACACAGTGGGTGAGTCGTCTACTGAACCGCGGCGCCGACGACGACCCGTGGGCCGTGTCGAGCGCTTCGGTCACCCGGGGACAGTTACGCGGTGCGGTGGCCGAGTTTGATGAGATTTTCCGGAAGCAGGGAATCGGCGAAGGCAGCTCGGTTCTCCTGAGGATGACGCCGAGTTTCACTTACCTTCAGGTGCTGTTGGGCCTGTGGAGCCGCGGGGCGCAGGTGGTCCTGGTCGACTTCCGGCTGAAACCGGCCGAGTACGAACCGCTGGTTCAGCAGGTGCGTCCGCAGTACCTCGTCGCCGCGGCCGGCGCCAGAGGGCCGGTGGCCGGATTCCGTCAGGAGTCGGACTTCACGGTCCGCCAGCTGCCGGACGGCCGGCCCGCTGTCGACGACATACGACTCGTGCAGTTCAGCTCGGGCTCGTCCGGTCGGCCCAAGGTGATCGGCCGACCCGCCGACTCCGTGCTGGCCGAGATCGAACGGCACGCCGCCCTACCTGGAATCCCCGGCACGGACGACCGGATGATGCTGCTGAACTCGGTCATGCACAACATGGGCCTGGTCAGCGGCGTGCTGCACGCCCTCGCGTCCGGGGCGACGCTGATCATCCCGCCGACGCTGCGCCCGGCCGAGGTCATACGGCTCATGGCGGCCACCAGGACGACCGCCGTCTACGGCACGCCCGTTCACTACGACCTGCTGTCCCGCGTCGCCGACCGGCCCCAACTGCTCGCACTGCGCCTAGCGGTGTCCGGCGGCGAGCGGGTGCCGCAGGAGACGTTCGACAACTTCCGGGCACGCTTCGGCCTGCCGATCAGCCCGGTCTACGGACTGACCGAGATCGGACTGATCGCGGGCGACCTGTCCGGCACGTCCGTCCCTCCGCAGCTGGGGCTCCCGGCGCCCGGGGCCGACGTCAAGGTCGTGGACGAGGAGCTGCACGTGCGGATGGACCGCTCGCCGTATCTGTACGGCGAGCACGCCGACCGCTACACGGACGGCTGGCTGCGCACCTACGACCGGGTCCGACAGGACTCCGCGACCGGCGTCCTCAGCATGCTCGGCAGAGCCGACTCGCTGGCCGTGATCGGTGGACTGAAGGTCGACCTCACGGAAGTGGAGAACGTCCTCCTGGCCCACGACCGGG
This sequence comes from Streptomyces sp. NPDC056160, assembly GCF_042268205.1. Lineage (NCBI taxonomy): Bacteria > Bacillati > Actinomycetota > Actinomycetes > Kitasatosporales > Streptomycetaceae > Streptomyces > Streptomyces sp. NPDC056160. The sequence goes on along the minus strand of NZ_JBHJUW010000251.1, from coordinate 3,253 downwards.
TGACGGAGGCCGTCGTGACGCACGGCGAGGTCATCGAGGCCTTCGTGGGCGCCGACCCCGCCATCGGCGCGGACGAGCTGACGGTCTGGTGCCGGGAGCGGCTGAGCCCCGTCAAGGTCCCCAAGCGGTTCCACGTCACGCGGCTGCTGCCGCGGAACTCGATGGGGAAGCTGATCCGCGACCGTGCGCTGATGCACGGGCGCGTCCTGTCGGAATCGCCCTCGCGGGCGCAGGGGGAACGGTGATCTCGAAAGACGACCTCAGGACGATATTGACCGAGAACGCGGGACTCGGGCCGCGCGAGGAACTGACGGACGACGCCGAGCTGGTGATCGACTCCTTCACCCTGGTGGTCCTTCAGCACGTCCTGGAGGAGCGGCACGGCGTGGTCATCGAGCCACAGTTCGACGACATGGCGCAGTTCACCTCGATCGACGGCATCCACACGTATGTGACCAGGGTCGCGCAGGAACACTGACCGGCACACCTGGCCCTCCGTCCCACCGTATTGCGCAGGGAGCGATGATGAGCAACCCCTTCGAGAACCCCGACGGCACCTTCCTGGTGCTCGTCAACGACGAGGGCCAGCACTCGCTGTGGCCCTCGTTCGCCGAAGTGCCCGCGGGCTGGACGGTCGCGTTCGGCCCGAGCGACCGCCAGACCTGCCTCGCCCACGTCGAGGAGCACTGGACCGACATGCGCCCCCTGAGCCTCGTGCGCCGATAGGAGACCTCGATGGACGACGCCGCATTCCAGCAGCTGCTGTTACGGGAGGAGGACCTCAAGGAGTCGTTCTACGGCGAGGAGCCGAGCGCCGCCTACGATCCCGTCTACGTCTCCGGCGACACGTCGGGGCGGGCCATCGTCGACCTGACCAACATGCTCACGCACGGCACGCATCCCGAGACGGTGCACCACGCCTCCGCGCTGTTCACGAACGTCGTGGGGTCGGTGGTGTTCCACCATGTCGCCCAATTCGGCCACGGGACCTGCCGGCAGATCTACCAGGAGCTCCTCGACGCGGTGCACGCCTGCGCGCAGTACCGGATGGAACTCAACGACGGTGTGCAGCTGGACATCTCAAGGGTGGATCTGAGCCCTGTCGAGCTGGGAGACGGCGGCTTTCTCGTGCGGTGGCTGTCCACCGTCGACCACTTCCGCATCGAGACCGCCTGGGTGATCGTCGCCAAGGACGACATCCTCACCTTCGTCAACGCCCGGGTCCCGGACGGATCGGAGGTCCAGCGGCTCGCACGTGTCGCCGTCGACCGCGTCGCCGAACTGACCGGTGCGTCATGACGTCCACGGCACCCCTGGTCGACTTCGCGTCCGCGCTGGAGACCGTCGAGGAATGGCTGACCGAGTACATCTCGGCGAGCCATCCGGAGATCGGCCGCACGGGGCCCATCTGTCCCTTCGTGGCACCCTCGCGCAAGAACCGGATGATGGAGATCCGCCTGCGGTTGGCCGGCCACGCGCCGACCCTCGGTCTGATCGAGGAGATCGCCCTCAGCAGTCTGCGGGAGTACGAGCTGACGACCTGGCAGGGCCGCAATCCCATGCTGCGGGCCATGGTGGTCGCACTCCCCGACCTGCGCAGCGAGGACACCGGACTGCTCGACCAGGCCCATGCCCGGGTGAAGGACGCCTTCGTGGCACAGGGGCTCATGATCGGCCAGTTCCACGAGAACTGCGAGGTGACGGCCGCACGCAACCCCCGCTTCACGGTGAGCAAGGCACCCTTGCCCCTGTTCGCCATCCGCGCCATCGCCCTGCACGACGTCTTCTTCCTGTCCGAGCGACCGCACTGGTTCCAGCAGTACCGCGAGCGGTTCGGCAAGTTCTTCGGACCGGGGTCCACCGTGATGGACGCGCTCTTGGTGGAGCGCTACCAGGAGGCCGAGCAGGCTTACGGTGGTCCGCCGCCGTAGGTACCGGCGACCGCTTGGCCACCGGTGGGGGACTCCGACACTGTTGGAGTCCCCCAGCGGCGAGACATGTCCCGAAACCGGTCCTGGGCCGTTGGGAGCGACTGCTTGTGGGTCAGCATGCCGTCGACGCTGCCCACACGCAGACCCGGACACCCAACGTGCTGCCGTCGAACGGCGTCAGGCACCCGCCAGTTCACCTCACCGACCGGGCTGCCGCAGAGGGTGACAGCGAGCTGACCCCGGATTCGTGGAGTCCCTGAAGCCAGGCTTATGATCCTGGCCCGAAGGAGAACCACGAGCAGTGCCAGCACCACGTAAATACCCCGACGAACTCCGCGAGCGAGCCGTCCGTGAGGTCCGCGCCACCGGCCGTCCGATCGCCCACGTCGCCAAGGACCTGGGCATCCACAAGGATGCCCTGCGCGGCTGGGTCCGCCAGGCCGAAGCGGACGCCGGCGAACGCGACGACCGGCTGACCACCGCAGAGCACGAGGAGTTGAAGCAACTCCGCCAAGAAGTAGCGGAGTTGAGGCGGGCGAACGAGATCCTCAAAGCGGCGAGTGCGCGTCCAACACCTGTCCGGCCGGGCTCCCGGACTGCTGCGGGTCCTGCGCGAGACCGATCCCGACCATGTCCTGCTCGACGGAACCCTCGCCGAGTGCGACCGCGTCGGCGACAGCCGGGCCGACTTCTCACAGAAGCACCGCCGCCACGGCGTGAACGTGCAGGTCGTGACAGATCCCACCGGCAACCTGCTGTGGATCTCGCCGGCGCTACCCGGCCGCACCCCATGACCTGACCGCGGCCCGCACCCACCGCATCATCCGGATCTGCGAACGCCAGGGCGTTCCGATCCTCGCCGACCGCGCCTACATCGGCGCCGGCCCCCGGGTGACCACACCGATCAAACGGCTCCCGAACCGGGACCTCACCACGACCCAGCAGACGATCAACCGGGCGCTGTCAGCGGCACGGGCACCGGTCGAACGGAGCATCGCGAGGCTGAAGGCCTGGCGCATTTTCCGCCGGGCCCGCTGCAGCCCCAACCGCATGACCGCCATCGCCGCAGCCATCCTCACCCTGGAGCGTCAACGCTGAAAAGGCTCACTGAGCCTCTTTCATCCTGTGCTGGAGGGTGAAATGGGCTGGTCAGTGGGTGTGGTGACGAGGCAGGGCCCCTCGTCGTTGGGGTGGTGATTCCACTCAACACACCGGCAGCCGTCTCCCCGGTAGTTGTCAAGTCAAATGAGACGTTCGCGGTGCTATGAACCTTGTGGTTCGGGTTGGCTTCGTTTCGCCGGGTCGTTGATCCAGACCTGGCC
>NZ_JBHJUW010000250.1:0-6635 GCF_042268205.1 Streptomyces sp. NPDC056160 | reverse complement strand
CCGGCCCGCGTGGTGCGGGCCGGGGCGGAGCGGGGGACCGTCAGGTCCGGGGTGTCTGCCGGGTCAGCTCAGGGACGCCAGCGTCTCGTTCCAGGTGGCCGACGGGCGCATCACCTCGGCGGCCTTGGCCGGGTCGGGCTGGTAGTAGCCGCCGATCTCCACCGGCTTGCCCTGGGCGGCGATCAGCTCGTCGACGATCTTCTGCTCGTTCGCGGCGAGCGACTCGGCCAGCGTGGCGAACGCCTTGGCGAGGTCGGCGTCGTCGCTCTGCCCGGCCAGCTCCTGCGCCCAGTACAGGGACAGGTAGAAGTGGCTGCCGCGGTTGTCGATGCCGCCGACGCGACGGGTCGGGGACTTGTCCTCGTTGAGGAAGGTCGCCGTGGCGCGGTCGAGGGTGTCGGCGAGGACCTTGGCGCGGGTGTTGCCGGTGGCCTCGGCGTACTGCTCGAAGGACGGCACCAGGGCGAAGAACTCGCCGAGGGAGTCCCAGCGCAGGTAGTTCTCCTTGACCAGCTGCTGCACGTGCTTGGGCGCGGAACCGCCGGCGCCGGTCTCGAACAGGCCGCCGCCCGCCATCAGCGGGACCACCGACAGCATCTTGGCGCTGGTGCCCAGCTCCAGGATCGGGAACAGGTCGGTCAGGTAGTCGCGCAGCACGTTGCCGGTGACGGAGATGGTGTTCTCGCCGCGGCGGATGCGCTCCACCGACAGCTTGGTGGCCTCCACCGGGGAGAGGACCTTGATGTCCAGGCCCTCGGTGTCGTGCTCCGGCAGGTACTGCTCGACCTTGGCGATCAGGTTGGCGTCGTGGGCGCGGGTCGCGTCCAGCCAGAAGACGGCCGGGTCGCCGGTGGCGCGGGCACGGGTGACGGCAAGCTTCACCCAGTCCTTGATCGGGGCGTCCTTGGTCTGGCAGGCGCGGAAGATGTCGCCGGCCGAGACGGCCTGCTCGATCACCGCGTTGCCGGCCTGGTCGACGAGGCGGACCGTGCCGGTGACCGGGATCTCGAAGGTCTTGTCGTGGCTGCCGTACTCCTCGGCCTTCTGCGCCATCAGACCGACGTTGGGGACGGAGCCCATGGTGGACGGGTCGTAGGCGCCGTTCGCGCGGCAGTCGTCGAGGACGGCCTGGTAGACGCCCGCGTAGGAGGAGTCCGGCAGGACGGCGAGGGTGTCGTGCTCCTGGCCGTCGGGGCCCCACATGTGGCCCGAGGTGCGGATCATGGCCGGCATGGAGGCGTCCACGATCACGTCGGAGGGCACGTGCAGGTTGGTGATGCCCTTGTCGGAGTCGACCATGGCCAGCTCGGGGCCCTCGGCCAGCTCGGCGTCGAAGGACGCCTTGATCTCGGCGCCCTCGGGCAGGCTCTCCAGGCCCTTGAAGATGCCGCCCAGACCGTCGTTCGGGGTCAGGCCGGCCGCGGCGAAGACCTCGCCGTACTTCGCGAACGTCTTCGGGAAGAAGGCGCGCACCACGTGACCGAAGATGATCGGGTCGGAGACCTTCATCATCGTGGCCTTCAGGTGCACGGAGAACAGGACGCCCTCCGCCTTGGCGCGGGCGACCTGCGCGGTGAGGAACTCGCGCAGCGCGGCGACCCGCATCACGGAGGCGTCGACGACCTCGCCCTGCTGTACGGGCACCGACTCGCGCAGCACCGTGGTGGAGCCGTCGTCGCCCTTCAGCTCGATGCGCAGCGCGCCGTCCTCGGCCACGACGACGGACTTCTCGGTGGAGCGGAAGTCGTCGACGCCCATGGTCGCCACGTTCGTCTTGGACTCGCCGCTCCAGGCGCCCATGCGGTGCGGGTGGGTCTTGGCGTAGTTCTTCACCGAGGCGGGGGCGCGGCGGTCGGAGTTGCCCTCACGCAGCACGGGGTTCACCGCGGAGCCCTTGACCTTGTCGTAGCGGGCGCGGATCTCGCGCTCCTCGTCGGTCTTCGGGTCGTCCGGGTAGTCCGGAAGCGCGTAGCCCTGGCCCTGCAGCTCGGCGACGGCGGCCTTCAGCTGCGGGATGGACGCCGAGATGTTCGGCAGCTTGATGATGTTGGCCTCGGGCGTCTTGGCCAGCTCGCCCAGCTCGGACAGCGCGTCGGGGATCCGCTGGTCCTCGCTCAGGTACTCCGGGAACACCGCGATGATGCGCCCGGCCAGCGAGATGTCACGGGTCTCCACAGCCACACCCGCCTGCGAGGCGTACGCCCGGACCACCGGCAGGAAGGAATACGTCGCCAGGGCCGGGGCCTCGTCAGTGTGTGTGTAGATGATGGTCGAGTCAGTCACCGGGTGCTCCGCTCCACGTCTGCAACATTGCTCGACATCAAGATATCTCGTGCTCGCCCCCGGCTCGACAGGGGTCCGCGCCGGATCCGCCGCTCACGCGGACCGGATCCGGCCTTGACGCGGACCGGATCCGGCTTTTGACGGGGATCGGGTTCCGGCCTTCGGCGGGGGATCGGGTCCGGCCTTCGGCGGGGACCGCGAGCCCCCGCCCACGCCGTTCTCAGGCGGACACCGCGCCGTCCTCGGAGCCGCGCGGCTGCGGTATGACCACCGGGCCCGGCTGGAGCGCCACCGTCCGGGCCGGTGCCGGGATGCTGATGCCCTCGCGGCGGTAGCGCCGGTGCAGCCGCTTGATGAACTCGTGCTTGATCCGGTACTGGTCGCTGAACTCGCCGACGCCGAGGATGACCGTGAAGCCGATCCGGGAGTCCCCGAAGGTGTGGAAGCGCAGGGCGGGCTCGTGCTCCGGCAGGGCCCCGGTGATCTCGTGCATCACCTCGGCGACCACCTCCAGCGTCACCCGTTCGACGTGCTCCAGGTCGCTGTCGTAGCCCACCCCCGCCTGCACGAGGATCGTCAGCCGCTGCTCGGGCCGGGTGAAGTTGGTCATGTTCGTCTTGGCGAGCTGCCCGTTGGGGATGACGACCAGGTTGTTGGAGAGCTGGCGCACGGTCGTCTGACGCCAGTTGATGTCCTCCACGTAGCCCTCCTCGCCGGTGCTCAGCCGGATGTAGTCGCCGGGCTGGACCGTCTTGGAGGCGAGTATGTGGACCCCGGCGAACAGGTTGGCCAGGGTGTCCTGGAGGGCCAGCGCGACCGCGAGACCGCCCACGCCGAGGGCGGTGAGCAGCGGCGCGATGGAGATGCCCAGGGTCTGGAGCATCACCAGGAAGCCGATCGCCAGCACCAGGATCCGGGTGATGTTGACGAAGATCGTGGCCGACCCGGCGACCCCGGAGCGGGACTGCGTGACCGTGCGCACCAGCCCGGCGATCACCCGCGCCGCCGACAGCGTGACCACGAGGATCAGGAACACCGTCAGGGCCTGGTGCACGTGCTGCCGGGCGGCCCGGGTCAGCGGCAGCACCGCCGCCGCCCCGGCCGCGCCGCCCGCGATCGCCGCCCAGGGCACCACCGTGCGCAGCGCGTCCACGATGACGTCGTCACCGCTCCAGCGGGTCCGCTTGGCGTGCCGGGCCAGCCAGAGCAGCAGTGTGCGCGACAGGAACGCGACCGCCACGCCCGCGGCCACCGAGATCCCGGCGAGGACCAGGTCGTCCAGGGTCACGGCGCGGCTCACCGGTCGCCTCCGTGCGGGCGGGCCGCGGGGAGGGGGGCCGTCGAAGGCCGTGGGCGACGTTGCGTCACGTGATCACCTGCTCGATTTCGGGATGCGCGAGCGCTCATCCTGCCCCATGCGCAAGGGTAGTTCGTACGTGACCGGGGCCCGGGGCGCACACCACCGGTGCCCGGGAGGCACCGGGCCGGCGCCCCGGGCGCGCCTGTGCGCCCCCCGTCCCACGGCCGGGCGTTGACCTCAACGTTGCTTGAGGTCCTAGGTTCTCTTCCATGAGTATGGAGACCACCGCATGGACGCAGCTGCACAGCGTGATGAACGCCCAGCAGGAGCGCCGCCCCTTCGCCCGCGAGACGCTGCGCCGCATCGGTGCGTTCGCCCGCCCCCACCGCCGCCGCATCGCCCGCTTCGTCGCCCTCGGCGTGGTGACCGCCCTGCTCGCCGTGGCGACCCCGGTCCTCGCCGGACACGTCGTCGACGCGATCGTCTCCCACGGCGACCGGGCCGACGTGGTCCGCCTCGCCCTGCTGATCGCCGCGATCGCGGTGGCCGAGGCGGCGCTCGGCATCCTCGGCAGACGCCTGTCGGCGACGCTCGGCGAAGGGCTCATCCTCGACCTGCGCACGGCGGTCTTCGACCACGTGCAGCGCATGCCGGTCGCCTTCTTCACCCGCACCCGCACCGGTGCGCTCGTCTCCCGCCTCAACAACGACGTGATCGGCGCCCAGCGCGCCTTCAGCAACACCCTGTCCGGCGTGGTCAGCAACGTGGTCACGCTGCTGCTCACGCTCGCCGTGATGCTCACCCTGTCCTGGCAGATCACCCTGCTCGCCCTGGTGCTGCTGCCGGTGTTCGTGGTCCCGGCCCGCCGCATGGGCAGCCGCATGGCCCGCATGCAGCGCGAGGCGGCCACCCTCAACGCGGCGATGGGCACCCGTATGACCGAGCGGTTCTCGGCCCCCGGCGCCACCCTCGTGAAGCTCTTCGGCCGCCCCGAGGAGGAATCGGCGGAGTTCGCCGCCCGCGCCCGCCGGGTCCGCGACATCGGCATCCGCACGGCGACGGCGCAGTCCGCCTTCATCACCGCACTGACCCTCGTCTCCTCCCTCGCCCTGGCCCTGGTCTACGGCCTCGGCGGCTGGTTCGCCCTGCGCGGCACCCTGGAGCCGGGCGCCGTCGTCTCGCTCGCCCTGCTGCTGACCCGCCTGTACGCCCCGCTCACCGCGCTCGCCGGGGCGCGCGTGGAGGTGATGAGCGCCCTCGTCAGCTTCGAGCGGGTCTTCGAAGTGCTCGACCTCAAGCCCCTCATCGAGGAGAAGCCGGACGCCCGCGAGGTGCCGGACGGCCCGGTCGCGGTGGAGTTCGACGGCGTCCGCTTCGGCTACCCGTCCGCGGACAAGGTCTCCCTCGCCTCCCTGGAAGAGGTGGCGAGCCTCGACACGCGCGGCGGCGCCGAGGTCCTGCACGGCGTCTCCTTCCGCGCCGAGCCCGGCCGGACCATCGCGCTCGTCGGCTCGTCCGGCGCCGGCAAGTCCACCATCGCCCAGCTGCTGCCGCGCCTGTACGACGTCGACGAGGGCGCCGTGCGCATCGGCGGCGTCGACGTGCGCGACCTGAGCGCCGCCACGCTGCGCGCCACGCTCGGCATGGTCACCCAGGACGGCCACCTCTTCCACGACTCCGTTCGCGCCAACCTGCTGCTGGCCCGGCCGGACGCGGACGACGGGGAACTGTGGGACGCCCTGCGCCGGGCCCGCCTCGACGACCTCGTCCGCTCCCTGCCCGACGGCCTGGACACCGTCGTCGGCGAACGCGGCTACCGGCTGTCCGGCGGCGAACGCCAGCGCATGACGATCGCCCGGCTGCTGCTGGCCCGCCAGCGGGTCGTCATCCTCGACGAGGCCACCGCCCACCTCGACAACACCTCGGAGGCGGCGGTCCAGGAGGCCCTGACCGAGGCCCTGGCGGACCGCACCGCCGTCGTGATCGCCCACCGGCTGTCCACGGTGCGCGCCGCCGACCTCATCCTCGTCGTGGAGGCGGGCACGGTCGTCGAGCGCGGCACGCATGACGAGCTCCTGGCGGCGGGCGGCCGGTACGCGCAGCTGTACCGGACCCAGTTCGCCCAGCAACAGCAGCAGGGGCGGCGGTTGGAGGCGGAGCGGCCGGCCGGCGGCCGGCCGGTCGCGGCGGGGCCGGCCGCCGCAGGTGAGGAGGTGGCCGTGTAGGAACGGTGCCCCCGGACCCGGACCGGGCCGTGCCTCAGCGCGACCCGGTCGGCAGCAGTGTGCGCCGGTGCGAGGCGTTGATGACGCCCGCCGCCGAGGCGTACCAGGCGACGAGCCCGGTCGCGACGCCGAACCAGCCGCCCACCTGCGTCATCACCTGGGGCGGCACCCCGCCCTGGAACTCGCCGACGGCCAGGAAGACGTAGGTGAGGGTCAGCAGGACGAGCACGCCGAGCACGGCGAGGCTGACACGCAGCGCGGCCACCGCCATGTAGGCGGTGAAGATACCCCAGCCGAGCAGGTAGAGCCCGAGGGCGTTGTGCACGTCACCGGCGCCGGCGAGGTGCTGCACGAGCCACCAGTACGTCACCCAGAACGCGCCGTAGGACATGAACGCCGTCGCGCCGAAGGTGTTGCCGCGGCGGAACTCGAAGAGCCCCGCGACGAATTGCGCGATACCGCCGTAGATCCCCGCGAGGGCCAGCACCGGGATGACGGCGCCGGGCTCCTTGAGGAGGCCGGTGTTGACGATGGACAGCAACAGGGTGGTGAGCGCGAACCCCGCGAGGCCCACCGGCGCCGGGTCCGCGTAGGCGCGTGCCTGGGGGTCCGCGGGGCGGGCCTCCTGGCGGACGGAGCCGCTCGTGTCATCAGCCATGGCCCGAATCCCTTCGACCTGGGGCCAGCAGGACCGGCCACCGGGTACCCCGCCCGCCGCATCCTCAGTCGACGCCCCCGAGCCCCGAGCCCCGAGACCCGAGCCCTAGCCCCGAGCCCTCGGAAGGGTCACCCGGGGCACCACCGGGGACCCCGGGGTCCCCGGTCGC
>NZ_JBHJUW010000249.1:0-6674 GCF_042268205.1 Streptomyces sp. NPDC056160 | reverse complement strand
GGCCGGTGGCGCGCGTCCCGCGTCAGAGGTTGGTCATGTCGACCGGAATGAGCTGCTCGGCGCCGTCGCGCAGGATGGTGGCCTCGATCAGGCCGTAGGGGCGGTCGGCGGCGTAGTAGACGGCGCCGTCCTTGGCCTCGTTGTCGATCCCGAAGGGCGACAGGTCCGAGCGGAAGTGGTGCTTGTTGGGCATCGAGAAGCGGATCTCGTCGACCTCGTCGCGGGAGTTCAGCACCCGCACACCCATCTCGAAGAGGGTCTGCTGGAGCGAGTACGAATAGGTCTCGGCGAACGCCTGCAGCGCGTGCTTGCGCACTCCGCTGTACGAGCGGTCCCAGTCGGGGGCGTGCGAGTCGATGCCGTCCCAGTTGTGCCGCCACCAGGTGGAGACGGTGGTGGCCAGGATGCGGTCGTAGTCCTCCTGGAGGGTGGTGTACTTGTCCTTCAGGAAGCCGAAGAACTCGGAGTTGGTCGAGTTCAGGACGGTCAGGTCCTTGAACCCGGAGAGCACCTGGATGCCGTGGCCGTCGTAGGTGATCTGCGCGACGCGGGTCTCCTGGCCCTTGCGGACGAAGGAGTGGGCGATCTCGTCGGAGCCGACGAAGCGGGCGCCGCCCTTGGAGGTCTCGATCCGCTCCCAGCCGTACTCCTCGACGCGGATGCGGGCCTGGTGGATCGGCTCGTTGCCGTCCACGAAGTGGCGGGCGAGCTTGGCGCCGAAGTCCTCGGCGCTCTGGATCCCGTACTCCTTGGCGAAGGCGAACACCGTGTTCTTGGTGGTGTCGGTCGGCAGGACGTTGGCGTTGGAACCGCTGCGGTGGACCTCCTCCATGTCGCCGGAGAGGGCGACGGAGACGTTCAGGTCCTTGATGTGGTGCGTGTCGCCGTCACGCGTGATCTTGACGACGCGGTTCTCGGCCTTGCCGTACTGGTTCTGTCCCAGGACGAAACGGGTCATGGTGTCGGTCAGCTCCCTCGGTAAACGGAGTAGCCGAACGGGTTGAGCAGCAGCGGAACGTGGTAGTGCTCACCGGGCACCACCGCGAAGGCGATGGTGACCTCGGGGAAGAACACCGGCCGGCCGTTCTCGCTGTCCCGGAGCGCGGGGGCGTCCTGCTGGGCCGCGGCTTGTTTCTTGGCGAAGTACGTCTCGGTCTCGAACACGAGCCGTACGTGTGTGGTCCCCTCCGGCAGTGCCGGGAGGTCCTTGCACCGCCCGTCGGCGTCGGTCGCGGAGCCGCCGAGTGTCTGCCAGTCCGCTTTTGCGCCCGAACGGGCGGAGAGCTGGACGGCGACGCCCTCGGCGGGGCGGCCGGCACTGGTGTCCAGGATGTGCGTGGACACTGAGGCGGTGGTCTCGGTGCTCATGGTTTCCTCTTCGGGCGTCTTCGAGCGGGTGCTCAGGCGTCTTCGAGCAGGCGCGCGAGCCGGATACGGTTGATCTTCCCCAGCTCGGTGCGGACGATCTCCCGCTCCTGCTCCGGCGCGTTGCCGATCCGCTCCTTGACCGCGTCCCGCATCTGCTCGGCGGTCCTGCCGGTGGCGCAGATGAGGAACACATGGCCGAACTTCTCCTGGTAGGCCAGGTTCAGTTCGAGCATCTCCGCCTTGAGGTCCTCGGAGGCGCCGGCCATGCCGCTCTGTTCGCGGGCGGAGGTCGGGTCACCGGGCTTGGGGCGGCCGATCGGGGGGTGGCCGGCCATGGCCTGTGCGAGGTCCGCCGCCGTCAGCTCGGCCATGGCGGCGTCACTGGCGGCGTAGAGGTCCTCGGCACCGGCACAGGGACGAGCGGCGAGCAGTCGCTCGGCCCATGCCGTGGAGGCGCACGCCTCCAGGAGCGCGGAGCGGGCCGCGGCATCCGGGAGGGTGTTGAAGCGGGCGAGGCCCGACGGCGTGGAAGTCGTAGTCACGGGAGCCTCCGTGGCCGCGAACGGCCTGTGTGCTGAACGGGCTGCGGATAGCTAACGCCCTCCGAAACATCACGTCAACACTTTGTTGAAAAATCTGAGGAAACCCTGGAACACCCGCCCGCCCCGCTCTCGTTCCGGGCTGTTCAGCCTTCCTTCTCCCGGTTGAGGTAGTTGTAGACGGTGAAGCGGCTGACGCCCAGCGCGCTCGCCACGGTCTCCACCCCGTGCCGCACGGCGAAGGCGCCGCGCGCCTCCAGGACCCGTACGACCTCCTGTTTGGCCCTGCGGTCCAGGTCCGCGAGCGGCACGCCCCTGCGGCGCTCCATGGCGGCCAGGATGTGGTCGAGGGAGTCGGCGAGCTGGGGCAGGCGCACACCGACGGCGTCCACCCCGTCCCAGGCGAGCACGACGTCGTCGGGTCCGGCCTCGTCGGGCGGGAGCAGCTCGCCGCCGATCGCGTCGACCAGCGGCTTCACGGCCGCGATGAAGGGCTCCTGACCGCTCACCTATCACCCTCCCCGATCACGTTGACCTGGAGCGAGATCCGGGTGGCGCCGGCCTTCAGGCTCCTGCGCAGCAGGGCGTCCACGGCGCCGAGGACGGCGTCGGCGCCACCCTCGGCGGTGTTGCCGAAGGGGCCGACGTCCACGGCGTCCAGTTCGGCGGCCTCGACGACCTCGCGGGCCACCACCGCGTGCGCGGGCGCCTCGTCCAGGTCGAAGGGCTCGGTCGTGAACTCCACTCTCAATCGCACGCGCTCAACCTAACGCGCAAGGCCGGTTTTCGGGCGGTCTCGGGCGGCCCGAAGCCCGCCGGCCACCCGCCCCCTCTTGACAAGCTCCGACACCCGACGGCAATCTTCCAGTAAGCAGAAACGAACTTCCGTAATACGGAATTGCAAGAACGGAAGGGAGCGCGACCCCGATGGGATTCGCAGACCAGCGCTTCAACGTCAACCTGTCGATCCTCTTCACGGAACTCCCGCTCCTGGAGCGCCCCGCGGCCGCCGCCGCGGCCGGCTTCACCGCGGTCGAGCTGTGGTGGCCCTGGGTCGACGCCCCCACCCCCGAGCAGTCCGAGCTCGACGCCCTCAAGAAGGCGATCGAGGACGCGGGCGTCCAGCTCACCGGGCTGAACTTCTACGCCGGACAGCTCCCGGGCCCCGACCGCGGCGCGCTGTCGATCCCGGGCGCGGAGTCGGAGAGGTTCCGTGCCAACATCGACGTGGCCGTCGCCTTCGGCCGGTCGCTCGGCTGCACCACGTTCAACGCGCTCTACGGCAACCGCGTCGAGGGCGTGGACCCCGCCGAGCAGGACGCGCTCGCCCTGGAGAACCTGGTCCTGGCGGCCCGTGCCGTCGGCGCCGTCGGCGGCACGATCCTGATCGAGGCGCTGAACCAGCCCGAGTCGCCGCTGTGCCCGCTGGTGAGCGCGCCCGCCGCGATCGAGGTCGTGGACAAGGTGAACGCGGCCACCGGCCTCGGCAACGCCAAGTTCCTGATGGACCTGTACCACCTGTCGATGAACGGCGAGGACCTGCCGTCGGTGATCGAGCAGTACGCCTCGAAGACCGGCCACGTGCAGATCGCCGACAACCCCGGCCGCGGCGCCCCCGGCACCGGCTCCCTCCCCCTGGAGGAGCTGCTCGACCAGCTGAAGAAGGCCGGTTACGACGGCTGGGTCGGCCTGGAGTACAAGCCGGGCGACCGGCCGAGCGCCGAGGCCTTCGACTGGCTGCCGGCCGAGGCCCGCGCGGCCCGCTGACCTTCCGACACAGCACAGTTTTTTCAGAGAGGCACCCCTGTCATGAGCACTCTTCCCAAGGTTTCGTGGATCGGCCTCGGCATCATGGGCTCCCCCATGTCCGAGAACCTGATCAAGGCGGGCTACCAGGTCACCGGCTTCACGCTGGAGCAGGAGAAGCTGGAGCGCCTCGCCGCCGCCGGCGGCACCGCGGCCGGCTCGATCGCCGAGGCCGTCCAGGACGCCGACGTGATCATCACGATGGTGCCCGCCTCCCCGCAGGTCGAGGCGATCGCCTACGGCCCGGACGGCATCCTGGAGAACGCCAAGGCCGGCGCGCTGCTGATCGACATGTCCTCGATCACCCCGCAGACCTCGATCGACCTGGCCGAGGCCGCCGAGGACAAGGGCATCCGCGTCCTGGACGCTCCCGTCTCCGGCGGTGAGGCCGGCGCCGTCGAGGCCGTACTGTCGATCATGGTCGGCGGCGAGCAGGCCGACTTCGACCAGGCCAAGCCGATCTTCGACGCCCTCGGCAAGACCATCGTGCTGTGCGGTCCGCACGGCTCGGGCCAGACCGTGAAGGCGGCCAACCAGCTGATCGTCGCCGTGAACATCCAGGCGTGCGCCGAGGCCGTGGTCTTCCTGGAGAAGTCCGGCGTGAACCTCGCCGCCGCCCTGGACGTCCTCAACGGCGGCCTGGCCGGCTCCACCGTGCTGACCCGCAAGAAGGACAACTTCCTGAACCGGGACTTCAAGCCCGGCTTCCGCATCGACCTGCACCACAAGGACATGGGCATCGTCACCGACGCCGCCCGCAACGTCGGCGCGGCCCTGCCCGTCGGCGCCGTGGTCGCCCAGCTGGTCGCCTCGCTGCGCGCCCAGGGCGACGGCGGCCTGGACCACTCGGCCCTGCTGCGGGCCGTGGAGCGCCTCTCCGGCGCCCAGGTCTGACCGGGTGCTGTGACCGGGGAGGATCCGCCGGCCACAGCACCAGCCTGCCGGTCCCACAGCTCCGGGGGGACGCCGCCGCCGACACCTGTCCTGTCGCGCCCAGGCGGCGGCGTCCGCCCGGTCCGCCCCCGGCAGCAGCTCCGATCGGGAATTCAACAAACTGTTGACGTCCTGTTCGCCCAAACCTAGGCTCCACGAAGCGGAAACAAGTTTCCGCTGCCCCCGCATGGAAGGTCCACGATGTCGCAGCGCGTGCTCACGACAGAGTCCGGCGCCCCGGTCGCCGACAACCAGAACTCCGCCTCCGCCGGCGTCGGCGGTCCGCTCCTCCTCCAGGACCAGCACCTCCTGGAGAAGCTGGCGCGCTTCAACCGCGAGCGCATCCCGGAGCGCGTGGTGCACGCCCGCGGTTCCGGCGCCTACGGCCACTTCGAGGTGACCGACGACGTCACCGGCTTCACCCACGCCGACTTCCTGAACACGGTCGGCAAGCGCACCGAGGTGTTCGTGCGCTTCTCCACCGTGGCCGGCAACCTGGGCGCCGCGGACGCGGTGCGCGACCCGCGCGGCTTCGCGGTGAAGTTCTACACCGAGGAGGGCAACTACGACCTCGTCGGCAACAACACCCCGGTGTTCTTCATCAAGGACCCCATCAAGTTCCCCGACTTCATCCACACCCAGAAGCGCGACCCGTTCACCGGCAAGACCGAGCAGGACAACGTCTGGGACTTCTGGGCCAACTCCCCCGAGGCCACGCACCAGGTGACGTGGGTGATGGGCGACCGCGGCATCCCGGCCTCGTACCGCCACATGGACGGCTTCGGCTCACATACCTACCAGTGGACGAACGCCAAGGGCGAGGGCTTCTTCGTCAAGTACCACTTCAAGACGGACCAGGGCATCCGCTGCCTGACCAACGAGCAGGCCGCCGAACTGGCGGGCAGCGACGCGGACTCGCACCAGACCGACCTGCTCCAGGCGATCGAGCGCGGGGTGCACCCCTCCTGGACGCTGTACGTGCAGATCATGCCGGCGGCCGAAGCGGACAACTACCGCTTCAACCCGTTCGACGTGACCAAGGTGTGGCCGCACAGGGACTACCCGCTCAAGCGCGTGGGCCGCATGGTGCTGGACCGCAACCCGGACAACGTGTTCGCCGAGGTCGAGCAGGCCGCGTTCTCCCCGAACAACTTCGTGCCGGGCATCGGTCCGTCGCCGGACAAGATGCTCCAGGGCCGCATGTTCGCCTACGCGGACGCCCACCGCTACCGCCTGGGCGTCAACCACACCCAGCTCGCGGTGAACGCCCCGAAGGCGGTGCCGGGCGGCGCGAACAACTACGGCCGCGACGGCTTCATGGCGTCCAACGCCCAGGGCCGTGACGCCAAGAACTACGAGCCGAACTCCTACGACGGCCCGGTCGAGACCGGCCGCCCGCTGTCGGCCCCGCTGGCGGTCTCCGGGCACACCGGCACCCACGAGGCCCCGCTGCACACCAAGGACGACGACTTCTTCCAGGCGGGCGAGCTGTACCGCGTCATGTCGGAGGCGGAGCGGGAGCGGCTGGTCGCCACCATCGCCGGCGGCCTCTCGCAGGTCTCCCGCAACGACGTCGTCGAGAAGAACCTCGCGCACTTCCACGCCGCCGACCCCGAGTACGGCAAGCGTGTGGAGGCGGCGGTCCGCGCCCTGCGCGAGGACTGACCACGAGCCGCGTCCGGAGTCCTGACGGGGAGGTCGGGACCCGGACGCGCAACGCCCCGCGCGGGCGTCGGGCGACCCGGATGAGGGGTGGTCGCCGGACGGCCCGCGCGGTCAGGGCGAGGACCGCGGCGGCTGCGAGCCAGTGCGGTGGTGAAGGTCCCGGGACCGCCTTCTCGACCAGAGGGAAGGCCTCCCGGACCGTCGCACCCGCCGCGGTCCCAGCCCCCTGCCCCGCCCCGGCGGGGCCCCAGACCCCGTCCGGCGGCGCGAATGTCCTGTCGCGCCCAGTCTCGCGTCGTCGGACGGTCTCCACAACCGAACACCTCACCGGCCGGACGGCGCCGGATGCGGGCGGTCCCGCAT
>NZ_JBHJUW010000248.1:0-6795 GCF_042268205.1 Streptomyces sp. NPDC056160 | reverse complement strand
CTCCCCGCTCCGCCGCCCCCCGAGAACTACTAGATAATTTTCGTCGGAAGCGTGAGATGTTAACCAGCTTATTGGCCGGGAACGGCGGTCGGGACCGTGAGCGGTCGGGACTGTGAGCGGTCGGGACTGTGAGCGGTCGGGACTGTGAGCGGTCGGAGGCGCGGGCGGCGGCCGGGGGCCCGGGCGGCGCGGTCCTCACTCAGTCCACGTCGACCTCGGCATCGGCACCGGCACCGGCACCGGCACCGGCGTCCACCGTTATGTCCGCGTCCACGTCCACGTCGCCGAAGAGTGCGTGCATCGCGCCGAGTACGCGCAGGCAGGCGTCGATGTCCGTCGTGGTCAGGTCGCCGTCCACGCGGCGCAGCAGCGCGATTTCCCGGGCGCGTACGGCGCTGATCGCGGCCCGGCCCTCCGCGGTGAGCCGGATCAGCGAGGAGCGGCGGTGGGCGGGGTTGGCCACGCTCTCCACCAGGCCGTGGCGCGCGGCGTCGTTCACCATGCGCTGCACGAACTGCCTGCTGAGCGCCTGCGCGCGTCCCATCTGCGGCACCGTCATCGGCCCGTGGGCGCGCAGGAGGTCGAGCACCGCGCGCACGCCGACCGACAGGCCCTCGACCGGCGCCGTCTGCTCCACCTTCCGATGGACCCGCCGGTAGAGCGGGCCGACCAGGTCGAAGACCTCCATGAGGCGTTCGGCCGGCGCGTCCTGGGGAGGCACGGGAGGCACATCCGCGCTCCCGCCCGCCATACTCTCGTCCGTCACCCGTCCATCATGACACCTTGGTTGCCAAGCCACTCCAACAATGACACCTTGGTTGTCATGACAGTCGATCTCGCATCGCTTCCGATCCGTTCTCTGCGCACCGACGGCGGCCGGCTCACCTACCGTGAGGCCGGTTCGGGGCCGCCTGTGGTGTTCCTGCACGGCGGCTTCGTCGATCACCGCATGTGGGAGGAGCAGATCCCGGTGTTCGCCGCGCGCCACCGGGTCCTCGCGTACGACGCCCGCGGGCACGGCGGCTCGGACAACGCGACCGGTCCGTTCCGGCCCGCCGACGACGTCGCCGCACTGCTGCGCTGCCTGGACGCGGCTCCGGCCGTGCTCGTCGGCGTCTCGATGGGCGGGGCCACCGCCGTCGACTGCGCCCTGGAACACCCGGAGTTGGTCCGCGCGGTCGTGGTGAGCGGGGTCGGCACCAGCGAGCCCGTCTTCGAGGACCCGTGGGCGCTGGACGTCCTGGCGGCCCAGGGCCGGGCGCTGGCCGCGGGCGACGTGGCCGGCTGGGTCGACGCGTTCCAGCGGTTCACCGCCGGCCCGCACCGCGACCTCGCCGACGTCGACGCCGAAGTGGTCCGGCGGGTGCGGGAGATGGTGCTCGGCACGCTCGGCAAGCACGCGCCCGGTGAAGCGGACCACCGGGTGCCGGTCACGGCCACCTGGGAGCGCGCGCCCGGGATCTCCGTCCCGGTGTGCGCGATCAACGGCGCCCTGGACGCCCCGGACCACCTCGCCATGGCCGAGCGCCTGGTGCGTCTCGCCGCCGACGGGCGCACCGTCACCGTGCCGGGCGCCGCGCACTACCCGAACATGGAGAACGCGGCCCGCTTCGACGCGGAACTGATGGCGTTCCTGCGGACGTTGGAGAGGGTATGAGCAGCGCACTCCTCGTGATGGACGTACAGCGGGACGTCGTGGACATCGCCGACGACGGCTCCGGCTACCTGCCGCGCCTGCGCCGGGCCATCGACGCCGCGCGGGCCGCTGGCATCCCCGTCGTCTACGTGGTCATCGCCTTGCGCCCGGGCTACCCGGAAGTCGGCGCGCGCAACAGGGCCCTCGCCGCCGTCGCGCGCGCCGGACTCCATGTCGAGGGCGACCCCGGCACCGAGATCCACCCCGATGTCGCGCCCCTTCCGGGCGAGGTGGTGGTCACCAAGAGACGCGCGAGCGCCTTCTCGGGCAGCGACCTCGACATGGTGCTGAGGGCACGCGGCATCGACAGCCTGGTCCTCACCGGCATCGCCACCAGCGCCGTGGTCCTGCACACCCTGTGCCAGGCCAACGACCTGGACTTCGACCTCACCGTCCTCGCCGACGCCTGCCTTGACCTGGACCCCGGGATCCACCGTTTCCTCACCGAGTGGCTGTTCCCGCAGTGGGCGGACGTCGTCACCGTCGACGACTGGACGAACGCGCTCACCCCGCGGTAGGGGCCGGGGAGCGCGAGGGGGCTGGAGGAGGAGCAGGGTGGGGGTCCGCAGCACGGCGAAACACGTCGGCGACTTGCTGATCGAGTTGGTCGGAGAAACCATCGGCGAGGCGATCCTCAGCCTGCTCGCCTGCGCCCTGCTCGCCTTCCTGGTGCTGATCGCCTACCTGAGCTGGTCCTTCAGCCCGCGCCTGACCGTCGCGGGAGCCGCGCTGGTCAGCCTCCTGCTCGCCCACGGCGCCTGGCAGACGTTCCGCTCCCCCGGGCGGGGCCGCCGCCGGGGCCTCGCCGCGGTGACCGCGGCCGTCTTCACGCTGACGACCGCCACGGCCGCCCTCCTGCTGTTGTACGCCACCGACTGCCACTGCCTGTGAGCGGGCTCCCGGGAACCACTGCTGCTGGAGGAGCGGCGGCCCCGGAAGCGTCGATACGGGGCCGAGGGGGCCGGCACCACCTCCCTCTCACCGGTGCGCTACCGCACGAGCCCTCGTGAGCACGGCCTCCGCCAGTTCGCCGGGGGGCAGTTCGCCGTCCAGGAAGACGGTGTCCCGCGGGAGTACGTCAGCGGCCGCCAGGCAGGCGGGGATGCGGGACTTGCACCACGCGCGGATCTGCTCGTCCCGCGCCGGATCGTCCGGGGTGAAGCTCCGGCCGTCGATGCGCTCGACCAGCACGTCCCGCGGTACTTCCAGGAAGAAGTGGAGGACGTCCACGCCCGCGTCCGCGAGTACGCCGAAGATCTCACCCAGATACGCCGGATCCACCAGGGTCATGGGCACCAGGACCGGCCGTCGGTACTCCTCGACGAGGTCGACCGCCATGGCGGCCACCTGACGGCGCCACAGCCGCAGGTCCTGGAAGTCGCCGGTCGGCACCTCCACTGTCTTCCGGAGCACGAAACCGACCAGCTCCGGGTCGAACACCAGCGCATCCGGCCGGCGGGACCGCAGTTCCTCCACCAGGGTGGTCTTGCCACTGCCGAACGCGCCGTTCACCCAGACGAGCACAGGCCTTCCTTTCATGGGCTCGCAGCAGCGCGGTGGCAGGACCCGCCTGGCACCGCCGGGGTCGGGGCCGGTCCGCTACGGGTGGTAGATCTCCTCCATGGCGGTGATCCGGCCGTGGCTGTCGACGCGCTAGTAGAAGTACGGGGTGTTGGCGAGCTTGTGGTGCGTCAGCCAGCTCGGGGCGACCTTGACGGTGTTGGTGTCGCGGAGGACCTTGACGGAGGCGCCCGAGGCGAAGGTGAGCGACCGGGCCGCTCCGCTCGGGGTGTAGATGACGTCCTCGTCATTCTCCGTGTTCACCTTGCACCGCTGCGGGGTGACGCGCACGACGGTTTTGCCGCGGACGTTCCCGGCGGAGCGCAGCTCCAGGAAGTGCTGGTACCCGGCGGGCAGGTGGCAAGGCTTCCAGGCCGTGACCGTCGTGGTCCTGACCTGGGCGTCGGCGACGGTGACCACACTCGTGCCGTGCGCGGCCGAAGCGGCCCGGACCGACACGGTCGAGGTGCTCGCCGCCAGGTTCGGGCTGGCGTCGGAGGTCCCGCACGCGGTCGCGAGGAGCGCTGCGGCGGAGGCGAGGACTGCGGCGGCGGAGGCGTAACGGTGGTTCATGACCATCCTCTGCGACGGACATCGGCTGACACCCGGGGAGACAACGGACCGGGGGCCGGGGTTTCACCGGCCGGCGACTGTGACGGGACGGTGACAACCGGAGCGTCGCAAAGACCGTTCACCAGCCGGACCGTCCCTCAGTACGGCCCCGTTCCGCCCGAGCCGCTTCCCACCTGACCCTCGTCGCCCGGCCGCTGCCCGGGACCGTCCGGGACGGGGTCGCGCGGGCTAGGGCGTGTTTCGAAAGTCCCTCCCCCGGCCTTCGGCCGGGAGGTGCCCCCAGCCCCGCGACGCCTGGCACGCGCGCTCGCCGCGTTGTCGGGATCGTCCACGTACGCCCGGTACGAGGACGGCCCTCCGCCTTGCGATCGCACGCACCAGACGCCGCGGGGCCCGCCCTCCGGGCGGACGGCGCTACTTTCGAAACACGCCCTAGGAGTCCTGCGGTGCCGGGGTGCGGTGCGCGTAGCGGCGGTGCAGTGCGCGCAGCTCGGCCAGTTGCGCCTCGAAGGTCCTGGTGTCGGCCTCGCCGGCGTACGGGAGCGGGAGCCAGACCAGGGCGTCGCCGTGCAGCTTGGCCGAGACCCGCAGGTGAGTGCCGCGGCTGCGGCTGTCGGCGGGCTGGACCCGCAGGTCCTCGAAGCGGAGGATCTCCTCCCACTCCAGCCGGTGCCAGCGCAGCACGGTGCGGTACCGCAGGCCGTCCGGGCCCGCCTCCACACGTCGCATGAGCATCCCGAGGGCGTACCCGACGGCCGCCACGGCGATGACCACGCAAAGGACGGCCCACTTGTCGGACTGCGGAACGCCGAGTCCGGCGGCGACGCCCGCCGCGATCGCGGCCAGGGCGGCCGACGCGGTCACCAGGCGTTCGGTTCTTCCTCCGCTGCGGAGGGACAGTTCAGTTCGGCCGGCCACCCTCCCCATCCTGCCATCCGCAGGCGGCCGTGCGCAGGGCACCGGTCACAGCCGACCCGGCCGGCTCCGTGTCCCGTCGGTGCGGCGCATGAGTACGCGTACTCGACGGCGCTGGAGCGGCGGGCGCTCGGCAGTGCGCTGCGGCGGGCCCGGCCGGCCTCCGGCGGCAAGGCGGGCCCTGCCGCCGGCCGGCGGGATCAGGAGAGCCGGTGGTAGCGGCCGTCGTGGTGGACCAGCGGTGTTCCGCCGGTGTGGCCGGCGTCGACGACCTGGCCGATGACCAGCACGTGATCGGCGACGGGCTGGGTGGTGAGGGGGCCGAGGACCAGCCAGGCGAGGACGCCGTCGAGCAGGGGCAGGCCGAACGGGCCGGGGCGCCAGGCCACCGGGGGCGCGAACTTGTCCCCGCCCGGGCGGGCGAAACCCCGTGCCAGGTCCTCCTGCCCGTCGGCGAGCAACTGGACGAGGAAGTGCGGGGAGTTGTGCATGGCCACCCAGGAGGACGAGCGCAGGCCGACCGCGAAGGAGACCAGGGGCGGGTCCGCCGAGAGGGAGGTGACGGACGTGGCGCAGAAGCCGACGGGCCGGCCCGGGTGGGCGGTGATGACGGCGACACCCTTGGCGTGGTGGCGCATCGCCGCCCGGTAGGTGTCCGCCGCCACCGGGCGGGCCGTGCCCTCGCCGCGGAGCTGGTCGGTGAGCGCGGTCACGCCGTACGCTCCAGGTCGATCTCTGCGGCGAACGGCGACACCTCGCCCGGGCCGTACGCCGCGAGGTGCGTGCGCCAGTCCGCGTCGGCGCCGTCCAGGTCGCCCAGCGCCCGCCGGCTGGCGCCCCGCCGGTAGAAGAGGTCCGGGTCCTCGTCCCCGAGCGCCGCGACCGCGATGTCCAGGTCGGCCAACGCCCGCCCGTGGTCGCCGAGTTCCTGGAGGGCGAGGGCGCGGTTGGCGTGCAGGGCGGGGTCGGGGTCCAGTGCGATCGCCCGGTCGAGGTCGCCGGCGGAGTCCGCGGGGCGGCCCGCGGTGTAGTGCAGGACGGCGCGGTTGGCCCAGGCCGCGGTGAGCGTGGGGTCGGCGTCGAGGGCGGCGGTGAAGCTCGCGAGGGCCGCGTCGGTGTCACCGGCCTCCGCGAGCAGCGATCCCCGAGCGGCCAGCAGCCGTGCGTCGGCCGGTTCCAGGGCCAGTCCGGCCGCGATGTCCTCGGCCGCCCGGTCGAACAGGCCGAGGTCGAGCAGCAGGTCGGCCCGGTTGGTCAGGGAGTCCAGGTGGGTGGGGTCGAGGAGGACGGCGTAGTCCAGGTCCCGCCGGGCGCCTTCGTGGTCCCCGAGTTCGCGCAGCAGGTCCGCCCGGTTGAAGTGGGCCTGGTGGAAGGGCAGGCTCAGCCGGATCGCCTCGGCGTAGTCCGCCAGGGCGTTCTCGGGGCGGCCGAGCGCGCGGTGTTCGGCGGCCCGTTCGAAGTAGTAGTCGCCGTAGTCCGGGTCGCGGCCGATCAGCTCGTCGTAGTCGCGCAGCGAGTCCTCGTGCTGCCCGAGGTTGGCGCGGATCTGCGCCCGGTTGTACAGCAGGACGGAACGGTGCAGGAGCTGCTCGTGGTCCTCGAGCCCGGTCTCGACGCGTTGCATGGCCTCGTCGACGAGGGCCAGCGCGCGGGGTACGTCCGCGCGGTGCAGCTCGATCAGGGCCCGCGCGTTGCGCATGAACGCCCCGAAGAAGGCGCGTTTGTGGGGGTCGGGGTCGCGGTCGGCCAGGGCGATCGCCGTGTTGATCCACTCCACCGCGCGTGTCTCGTCGTGCTGCTCCTTGGGCAGGTGCCGGGTGTAGAGCATCGCCATGTTGTAGCAGGTGTTCATGTGGATGACCGGGTCGGTCGTCCCGGCCCGCAGCTCGGCGAAGTAGCCCTCGCTGTCCTCGCCCTGGCGCAGGTAGGACAGGCAGGTCCCGGCGAGGATCGTGAAGGATGCTCCTATGCTTGTCAAGCTGCAGGAGCGAGGTCGGTTTGGGTGATTCGTTCGGTTGGTGTGGCGGTCAGAGCGCGGTAGACCTCGCGGG
>NZ_JBHJUW010000247.1:0-6842 GCF_042268205.1 Streptomyces sp. NPDC056160 | reverse complement strand
CGTGAACGCCCGCATCCGCAAGGCCGTTCGGGCCCGCGGTCACTTCCCCTCGGAACCCGCCGCGTTGAAGTGCGTCTACATGGCGCTGATGAGCCTGGACCCGACCGGCAAGGGACGACGCCGCTGGACGATGCGCTGGAAGGCACCGCTGAACGCGTTCCAGATCGCATTCGAAGGCCGACTCACCCCCACCAGCCACTGACCTCAACAACCAAGATCAGCCGTTGATTGGACAGACCCGGCCACAGAGCGGCGAACACACCGCACGGCGGTAGATCTTCAGGTAAGGAGACGCGCTTCAAGGCGGGGTAGCGGTGGTGCGCGAGGGAGGGTTGCTCGCTCGGCCCACTTGGTGCCCTTGTGGATGTCAAGTGTCCTTCGGTGCTGATGCTTTCCTGCGTGTCGCAGCAGCTCGGGCCTGGGCACGCGCCGCGTAGTGGTGTTCGAGGGCTTCTCGGGTGCGTTTAGGGATGACCAGTTTCTGCTTGGCGGCGGGGGCGACGAAGGTGCTGGCGCCGGTGCCGTAGCGGCCGTTGAGGGTGTCGCTGTCGGTCTTGTAGAGCAGGACGTCGACGGTGCCGAGGGCGCGGAGGTTGGTCAGTGCTCGTTGGACGTCGTCGATGTCGCGCCAGTCTCTGGTGTAGATGCAGATGGGGCGGCGGGTGTCGTCGCTCTTGGGCCGGGTGTTGATGAGCGTGCCTGCCTTGCTGCGGTAGCCGAGGAGGCCGTCTTGGGTGGCGGCGCGGATCGTGGTCCAGGAGGCATCGAGAAGGCTGATCGGTGTGAACCAGATCCACTTGCCGCTGAAGGGGTGGTCGTCTTCGGTCAGAGGGGCGTCCGGGGCGGCGGCCCACAGCCAGGGGTCGGTGGTCTCGGGTGCCGGGGTGGTGCTGGTGGGGGGCTCGGGTTGGGCCGATGGGGCGGTCTTGGCGTTCATGACCGGCACCTTATGCGACATTCGTTAGGTTTTTCGTTTATTCAGCCGCTATGGGTCTTGTGGAACGGAACACTCCTCGATGGCGCCGCGACCTGGCGCTGACCGCGTGCTGCGCAGCAGCTGTAGCGGAAGCGGACCGTACCGGCGATCCGGGCCAGCGTGCTGCCCGGCTCATCGACTGCCTCGGGGCTCTGCGCTCGACACACGGTGCCGGCGCGGCCGCCGCCTTGGACATGGGCGTGCTGCGGCGGGGCCTGCGCCATGGGCTCGCGCCCCTTCTGCCCGCGGGTAGCGAGGGCGGGGACCCGCTCGGCGAGATGAGGCTGCTGAACGAGGACGGCCTGCTGTGCGATGCCGTGGAGGACCTGGGGCGTGAACATCTCGTGCCGCAGCAGGCGTTGATGGAGTACTGGCCCTGGGCGCGCTTGCGCGCCGAGCAGGAGGAGCAGCAGCTGTACGCGGAGATCCGGCGTCTTCCGCCGGACGATTACGCGAGGGTGCGCGAGCTGCTGGCGAGTGATCCGGTGGCGGAGCAGGGTGTGCTGTGGGAGAAGTGGGGCGGATTGTGGGGGCGCTTCGGGTTCTTCGAGCCGGTCTCGTCCTGGCCGTGGTGCAACGCGGCGGGCTGGTGTTTCCCGCGCCCCACCTGTGCCTGGCCGATGCGGGCCCAGTCCGCTGGCGACGGTGTCTTCGTCGTCTCGTGCGACGCCCATCTTCTGGAGGGGGCGCAGTACACCTACCGGCCGGTGCGGGGAGGCGGCCCTCCGGTCCTGGAGGGCGGGGGCGGCTTGGCCGGTCAGGTGGAAGGCTTCCCGGCGGCCGGTGACTATCTGGCGGTCTCCCGGACGGTGTGGCGGTATCTGACCCTGCCGGGGCGCATGGAGTTCGCGATCCGGGGCGCGCTGAGAGGCATCGCCGGTCTCGACGTTCTCATGTATCCGGACGGTGACCGCTACGACCTGCGCATCACAGCCGCCGACCCGCTGGTGGCCAAGCAGTGGCGGGTGGATGCGAAGGCGTGGCGGTCCTTCGGTGCCCTGGCCGATGCGTTGCTCGAGCGTCCCGTGCTGGGCGGAGCAGTGCCGCTGACCATCGTGGTGCCCCACCGGCAACGGTCCGATCTCCCGCTGCTGCGGGCGCGTCTTGCCGGGCGCACGGACTTTGAGGTGATGACCGACAAGGACCTCGTTACCGAAGTCCTTCGCTGGTGCCGAGGTGCATTGTGAAGACCAGTGAGGTTCGTGAGGCGTTGCAGCGCTGTGCCGTCGCTGCCTATCTCACCTTGTCTCAGCGGTACTTCGCCTTCGAGACCGTCGATGGCCGAAGCGGCGTGCCGTTGGACTTCGCGGCGATGTTCGCAGGTCGGCGCACCGACCTGTGGGGTGCGTGGCTGTCGCTGCCGCGTGCCGAGTACGAGTTGGTGGGCCGGTTGTGGCGGGCGGTCAGGCAGGAGGGGGACCTGGCGCAGCCGGAGACGTTCCGTGAGGCGGTGCTGGAGTACGCGGTGGCGCCCACGGCGCTGTTTAGGATTCCGGAGGAGTCGAACGCGGACGAGACCCACTGGCTGGTGGCCTGCCATGCTCAAGAGCCCCTCGTCCTGGCCGAGAACCTCGTTCAGGAGGCCGAGGACTACCGGGGCATGCTGGAGACAACGCTGCCGACGGCCGGCGAGGGCCTGTGGGGGTTCGGTCACGATGGGCTGTACACGGTAGAGATTCCTGCCAGCGAGAAGAACGCCTTTGTGGCACCGGTCCGGCTGCGCACCGAGCCGTTCCTTGACGAGGCGAGGCTGCCGCGCGAGGCCGTGATGGACCGCGTGGTGGGCCAGGCGAGAGCCCAGCCGGAGAAGTTCGGGTGGAAGCCCGGCCTGCTGCAGGGGTTCTTCGACCGGCTCACCGACGCCTACGGCCGTACGGCGGCGGAGCTGCGACTGCCTGCCGGAGCGATGACGCTGTTGAATGCGCCCACCGGGGTGGGCAAGAGCGTGCTGATGCGGGATGCGGCACACCTTCTTGCGGCGGGCGGCCAGGGGCCGGTCCTCGTGGTGGTGGGCCGCATCCGTGAAGGGCTGGGGACCGCCGAGCAGTTGGCCGCGGATAACGCACTGGTCGAGGAGACAGCCGCCGCTGTGAAGGATGCGGCCGAGCGGGCCAAAAAGCCTCTGCGGGTGGTGGCCTGGGTGGCGTCCTCACGCTACGACGACCAGGCGGAGCTCGCGTTCTCCCAGGGTCGCGAGGACCGGTTCGAGCAGTTCGCCGGCGGCTGCGAGATGACCGGTTGGCAGGTCGACGGCCCGAGACTGGACCGCACCAAGCTCCCCTGCGCCCAACTGGAGTGGCTCGACGGGCCCGCCGAGCCGGAGTCTGCCGGCAGGCACCTGTGCCCGCGCATGGGGATCTGCCGGCGCTTCGAGCACGTCCGGCAGGCCGCCGAGGCCGACATCATCGTGACCAACCACCACAACCTGATCCGGGGGCGCTGCAAGGTACCCGTCGAGGTGGACGGCGGGCGGGTCGTCAACGACATGAGTGTGCTGGAGTTCGTGCTGCGCCGCTGCCGCGTCGTGATCATCGACGAGGTTGACGCGTTCCAGTCCACCTGGTGCACGCAGGGCGCGCAGGAGTTCACTCTCATCAGCCGTGGCCGCGGCAACGGAGGGCGGCTGGAAGAAGTCGACCGGCACCGCAACGGCCTGACCGCGCTGAAGAACCTGCTGGTGACCAACCCGCTGATGGAGGCGCGCCGGCTCAGCGAGACCTTCCTGGACAACGTGCTGACCGGGCATCTGTATCTGGAGTCCGAGCAGGAGCGCCAGAATCGTCCCGGATCCGGCTGGTACATGGTGGGCAAGAAGGACGCCGAGCTGTGTCGCATGCTGACGGGCGCCTCGCCGGATGCTGAGGTCAGTGAAGGAGTCCACCAGGCCTACCTGGCGCTCTTCCCTGGCGAGCAGACTGACGCCGGGGTGCCGGAGGGCTGGCAGCCGCTTGCCGAGCAGATCCGCCAGGCTCTGGCCGGCAAGGTCCAGGGCACCCGCCGCAGCAGAAAGCTCGCGGTCTTCAAGGACTCCATCTCGCGCATCCTGGGCGGCGCGCCCTTCCATGTGCCCGCCTCCCGGCGCGCCGCGCTGGTCAATGATCTGCTGGTGCGGGCCTGGCTCCGTGCGCTCCACAACGAGCTGCACACCTTGAAGTGGTCGCTCCTGCCGCTGCTGGGGGAAGTGAACGCGGCCACTGACCTGGTGTCCACGATGGGGCTGATTCCCCGCGACGAGCCGATTCCCTACGGGCCGCTGGGGCAGAACCTGTACGGGTTCAAGCTCGACAAGAACGCCGGGGGGACCGGCCGGCTGTCGCTGCAGTCGCTGGGCGGCGACCCGCACACCTCCACCGTCCGCCTGGGCGACACCGTCGCCCTGGCGACCGCGGGGGTGCGGCGCAGCGTGCTCGGGCTGTCCGCCACCGCGTTCTTCCCCAAGGCCGCTCTGCAGCACGTGCACACCCTGCCCGCCTACGTGATGACCGGCCGCTGTCGGTGCGGTCACCGCCCATGCCGGGAGTGTGTCGGCGACCGACATCGGCTGGCAGCCGATCTCGATCGGCGGTGTGGAGGAGAAGCGCAAACCCTCCGAGCTGCGCAAACTCGCCGAGCGGCTGTGGCACACCCAGATGTCGTCGCATTTGGAGAAGGTCGTCCGCAACGACCCGCTGCGGGAGCTGGCGCTGCTGGCCGGGAACTCCTATTTCCACGCGGAGGTGATGGCCGCCGGGATCGCGGCCGCGTGCGGCCGCCCGGAATGGGTCGCGGTCCTCGTCAGCAGCAGCCGGGACCCCGCCAAAGCGGCCGTGGCCCTGCCCGAGGGCGTAGTGCGGGTGACCATCGACGAACTCGAAGACCTGCCCGCCACCCACCCACGGGTGAAGGTGATCTGCGCACCGCTGTCGGTGGTCTCCCGCGGTCTGAACATCCTCATCCCGCACACCGACCGCTCGGCGCTCGCCTCGGTGTGGGTGGGGGTGCGCCCCATCACGCACCTGCACGAGCCGTCCGTGATGTACGCGAGCATCAACTCCTGTGACATCGCCGCCGACGCCGTCAGCGCCGACCCTGCGGGCATGCTCGCTTCCCAGCGCAGTGCGGCCATCCGCCAACGGGAGTTGCTGCTGCGCACCGATCCGCGGTTCTCCCGCATGCCGAAGTTCCTCAAGACCGAGGTCCTGGCGGGGATCCTCGTCGAGCTCATTCAGCTGGCCGGGCGTGCCCGGCGCG
Organism: Streptomyces sp. NPDC056160; assembly: GCF_042268205.1. Classification (NCBI taxonomy): domain Bacteria; kingdom Bacillati; phylum Actinomycetota; class Actinomycetes; order Kitasatosporales; family Streptomycetaceae; genus Streptomyces; species Streptomyces sp. NPDC056160. Next base: position 1,636 of record NZ_JBHJUW010000247.1, on the reverse strand, counting down.
GCGGCACTCCCGTCGAGCTTTATCTGGTCGACCACGCCTTCTTCAACCAGCAGTTGGGCTGCGACTTCCCTCGTCTCCTGCGCTCCTACTACGACCAGCTCGACGCCGACGAGCAGGACATCTTGTGCCGCGTTTACGGCTCCACCCTCGCCGCCTGGCTCGACCTCGCCCACAGCGAGAGCCTGCTGCCCCATCCCGTCACGTTGGTTCCCGCCCCGGCTCTGGACGATGAAGGAATTGAGTAATGCCCTCGAATGACACCCGCATGTCCCTGCTGGCCGCGCCGTTGACAGCCGCGCTGATGGGCACCGTGTGGCTGTACCGCTTCCCGGACAAGATCGAGCACGAGTGGAAGAAGCTGCGCGACATCTACCGCGGCAAGACCGGCTCGAAGGCCAACCTGCCCTATGCCGGGCTATTGACGGTCCTGCGCGCCAGCGGTGCCACCAGCGCCACGCTGAATCCCACCAGCAAGAGCAAGCCTCCCCAGTTCCTCGCACTGTCCAAGAAGCTGCCGGGAGCGCATCTGCGGGCCGCGGTGGCCTTGTGGGAACAGGCCCTGCTGCAGACGCCGGCGGAGGAGATCTCCCTGGCCTACAGCAGTGACCTCGCCGACCTGTTCGCCTCGGTGGAGCCCGAACACGTGATGGTGTGGGACCACGTCCGCCTCGGCCCGCACGCCGTGGACGCGGACGGATGGGTGTGGGACGCGGCCAGCTCGAATCTTGCCTCTCTGGTGGCCAAGACCGACGTATCGGTCGACGGCCGCACCATTGCATTGCGCCCGGACACCGAGAACAACGTCATGGTCTGGGACACCGAGCACCTGTGGTCGAACAACTGGCTCGACGCCCGACCCGCCAAGGACAAAAAGCACGACAGTCCCAAGGGCGCTTCCGATGAGTCCCAGGAACCGGAGGAGTGGAAGGTCCGGCGGCATTACGCCGCACTGCGGGTGGAAGTGGCGATGAAGTCGCTGCACTCGCTGCCCGTACCGCTGGTGGTCATGACGCCCCGTGTGTCCCGGCTGAGCAACCAGATCAACGGTGCCCGCACCGCCTGGTGGGCACCGAGCTCGCCCACCAAGCCGCTGCTGTGTCTGAACCTGGGCGGCAAGGGAAAGTACACCCACCTGGAACACACCAGCCGCCTTGCTCTGGATGCGTGGGTGCGGCTGATGGACGAGCCGGTGTTCCCCCGCGGCCCCGGAGAGACCGAGTTCCTGCCCGTCAGTGCCATGGACCTGTCCGGCGAACCCCGCGGCTTCCGGGCGCTGATCCCCTTCTCGAAGTCCTTCCCTCTGGGCAAGGGGGTCGGCCTGCACACCGTCGCCGCTCTGGCCGAGCACCTGTCCGAGGTCACCGGTCAGGAGCTTGTCCGCGGCCGGCAGGTCGCGAAGGTCCTCTCGGTGGCCGCCCGCAAGACCGAGTACGGCCGTGATGCCACGCTGCTCGACGACGTCGACCTCCAGGACATCATGGCCGCTGCGGGCTGCTCCAAGCTGCGCGTGCTGGCCCTGTACGAGCACCAGGAGATGCGCACGGAGCCTCCCCCTGAGTGGTGGACACGCTGATACTGGATCTGCTTGATCCGGAGAAAGCGAGACCACCGCCGATGGCGATGAAGGACTACTCGG
>NZ_JBHJUW010000246.1:0-6887 GCF_042268205.1 Streptomyces sp. NPDC056160 | reverse complement strand
AATGGATCGCCTTCCCCCGCCGCTACCTCCCCGAAGGCAGCATGGACAAGATCTATCCAGCTGAAGATCAACCCGACACGGCTACACCACTACAGAGGACATGACCACGCCATGCTCTGCAACACCGACTCCACCCCCAAGGACTTCCCCCATCTTTGGTCCGCCGCGCGAGCCCGCCGCGCCGCCTTCCCGGCCCTCGGTGGCACATACATTTCCCCGTGGTGCGCCGACTGGCCGACGCACACCCCGCCCACGGCCGTGGTCCGCGGACGCAGCCCGCTCCAGATCTCCGGGCACCTCAGCGAGGGCGACACCCCCTACGCATGGGCACAGGCGGCGCACAAGGCGCCGGCGGCACCCTGCGACCGTCGTCGACGGGGTCCACGCCTCCCTGAAGAACCTGCCGTGCGGCGCCCACGTGGTCGACTTCTTCCGCACCGGGAAGACCACCGGCGGCACCTGCCCGGGACTGAAATGACCCGGCACCCCACCCTCTCGCCTGCCCCTGCCCCTGCCCCTGCCCCTGCCCCTCCCGCTCCCTCTCCTGCTCACGAAGGAACGAACCAAGTGATGCGCTTCCCCACGGCCAGGGCACTACTCGGCGGCGTTGGCCTCCTCGGCCTGGCACTGTTGACGCCCGTTGCGTCGGCCGCCCCGGCCACGGTGGCGTCCGCGGCCGCCCCGAAGGCCACCGCGGTCAAGGCGTCGGCTGACTTCACCGGCACGGTCGACGTCGACGGATGTTCGGGTTCCGTCGTCCGGATGCCGGTCTCCACGGACGGCGACCGGGCACTGGTGCTGACCAACGGCCACTGCTACGAAGGAGCCCGGCCCGTCCCCGGCGAAGTCCTGGTGGACCAGTCGTCGCACCGCCTGTTCAGGCTGCGCGACCGCTCCGGGGGCACCGCCGCGCAGGTGCACGCGACCAAGGCCCTCTACGTCACCTTGACCGGCACGGACATCGCCCTCTACCAGATCGACGAGACGTACCGGGAACTGGCGAGGGACCACGGGGTCACCGCCCTGACGGTCGCTGGCCGACGTCCCGCCCGTGGCACCGCGATCCGCGTCGTGTCCGGGAGCCTGAAGCAGGAGTTCTCCTGCCGGATCGACGGGTTCGCCTACCGCGTCCTGGAGACGGCCAACGTCACCGAGGACGTCGTGCGGTACACACCTGACTGCGACACCGGGCACGGCACCTCCGGATCCCCCGTGCTGGCGGACGGGAAGATCGTCGCCATCAACAACACCAGCAACCACGACGGCGGGCAGTGCACCCTGGACAACCCCTGCGAGATGGCACGCGACGGCGCGATCTCCGTCCACCGGGGGACCGGGTACGCCACGGCGACCTACTGGCTGGCCGCTTGCACGGTCCCGGGGAACCGGCTGGACCTGAACCGCGCCGGATGCCTCCTGCCGCGCGCTGACCTTCGACGGGCCCCGGCCGTCGGCTGACGGGGGCCCGGCGGCCCCGGCATCACACAGGGACGGACCCGAAGAGGATCCATCATGTGCTGATTTCTCCCGTGAAAGATGGGATAAACGCGCCTCAGCGTGTGAGACACCCTTTCACGGGAGAAACTCTGATCATTTCCTGTGTGAGGTCTACGTGTCAACTGTGGGCGACTTTCCTGTCATCGACCGCCGTGCCACGTACCGCTATGAAGATCTCAGAGAGGTGAGCCGATGTTCCGAAGGGCGTTCCGCAGAGCAGCCCTCGTCACGGCGGCGACCGCCGTGACCGGCCTGGGCCTGACAGGCGTCGCCACGGCTGCGCCGGCGGGCGCGCAGAGCTGCGCGAAGACGTACCACTACGGTGCGACCGAGGTGCAGATAGACAACTGCCCGGGTGACGGGGCGCCGAGCTGGTTCTGGATCCACACCAAGACGTCCGGATCGAACTACTCGGCTACCGCCTGGATGACACTCGCGAACGGCTCGCGTGTGACACTGGACGTGGCGGTCAATCACTCGACCGCTCACGAATGGGACGCTGACATCAGGTCCCTCGAGATCTGTGAGTACTACACGATCGGCTGGGCGCCGCCCATCCCGCTCCACCGCTGTTCCGGCGAACACGGTGTCTAGACGGCGGCCTTCCTCACGGACGCGTTGCGAGGAAGGCTCCACGGGGGGCAGCACCTCCGGGGAGGGCGCGCCGGTCCGGCCTGTTCCTCGATCCGTGCGTGCGCACCCCACTTGTCACCGGCTCCTGGCGCCCTGAACGGTGTCCAGGAGCCGGCTGCTTCCCACGTCCGGCCCTCACACCTCGCCAGGCCTGCCACCCACGCTCCGACATACACACATACACACATACACACATACACACGTTCGTCGGCAGCCTCTCGCCGTGACCGGCGTCCGAATATAGGGTGTGTGTCGATGCGGGCGCGGGCCACAGCACGCGCACACTCGGCAGGCCGGACCGCCGGGGCTCCGAGACATGCCGAGAATCACTTCTACCGAGGAGCGAACTGTGCCCGAGAACAACCAGAGGCCCTTGACCACGGTCGCCGGTGCGCCGGTTCCCGACAACCAGAACTCCCTGACGTCCGGCCCGCGGGGCCCGATGCTCCTCCAGGACGTGTGGTTCCTGGAGAAACTCGCCCATTTCGACCGCGAGGTCATCCCGGAGCGCAGGATGCACGCCAAGGGGTCCGGCGCGTTCGGCACCTTCACGGTCACCCACGACATCACGCGGTACACGAGCGCGAGGATCTTCTCCGAAGTCGGCAAGAAGACGCAGCTGTTCGCCCGGTTCTCCACCGTCGCGGGTGAACGCGGCGCGGCGGACGCCGAGCGCGACATCCGCGGCTTCGCCCTGAAGTTCTACACGGACGAGGGCAACTGGGACCTGGTGGGGAACAACACCCCGGTGTTCTTCTTCCGCGACCCGCTGAAGTTCCCCGACCTCAACCACGCGGTGAAGCGCGACCCGCGCACCAACCTCCGCGACCCCGAGAACAACTGGGACTTCTGGACCAACCTCCCCGAGGCCCTGCACCAGGTCACGATCGTCATGTCCGACCGCGGCATCCCGGCCTCGTACCGGCACATGCACGGGTTCGGCTCACACACCTACAGCCTGGTCAACGCCGAGGGCGAGCGGTTCTGGGTGAAGTTCCACCACCGTACCCAGCAGGGTGTCAAGAACCTCACGGACGCCGAGGCCGAGGCCCTGATCGGCGAGGACCGGGAGTCCCACCAGCGCGACCTCTTCGACGCGATCGACCGGGGCGACTTCCCGAAGTGGAAGCTGTACATCCAGGTCATGCCGGAGCGCGACGCCGAGCACTACCGCTTCCACCCCTTCGACCTCACCAAGGTCTGGTCGAAGAAGGACTACCCGCTCATCGAGGTCGGTGAATGGGAACTCGACCGCAACCCCGGCAACTACTTCGCGGACGTCGAGCAGGCTGCCTTCACCCCGGCCAACGTCGTCCCGGGCATCGGCCTCTCTCCGGACCGCATGCTCCAGGGCCGCCTCTTCTCCTACGGCGACGCCCAGCGCTACCGCCTCGGCGTGAACCACCACCAGATCCCCGTCAACGCCCCGAAGAACCCCGTGAACTCCTACCACCGCGACGGCGGCATGCGGGTGGACGGCAACCAGGGCGCCACCCCCGGCATCGAGCCCAACTCGTACGGCCGCTGGCAGCAGCAGCCCGCCTACCGTGAGCCGAGCCAGCGCGTGGGCGCCGTCGCCGACCGGTTCGACTTCCGCGAGGACGACGACAACTACTTCGAGCAGCCCGGCAACCTGTTCCGTCTGATGAGCCCCGAGGAGCAGCAGCGGCTCTTCGAGAACACCGCCCGCGCGATCGACGGCGCCTCGCAGCGGACCGTCGAGCGCCACATCGCCCACTGCGCCCAGGCCGACCCGGCCTACGGCGAAGGCGTCCGCAAGGCGATCGAGGCCCTCGCCGTCGGCAACCTCTAGACCGTCCGGTCCGGCGTGGGCGCAGCGGGCCCACACCGGACCGGACCCGTGCTCGTCCCCACCCGTGAGCAGAAGGAGCCGCGTATGAGCAGGAGGCGGCCATGACCCCCGAGCAGACGCGACGCGTCGTGGCGATCGCCATGGATCTGGCGCGGGAGGGCCGCACCGCACAACTGGCCGAGTTCGTGGAACACGGCCTGCCGGTGGACGTCGCCGATCCGTCGGGCAACACCCTCCTCATGCTCGCCGCCTACCACGGCCACGCCGCCACGGTACGCACCCTGATCCGGCTCGGTGCCGACCCCGACCTGCGCAACGCCAGGGACCAGACACCCATCGCGGGCGCCCTGTTCAAAGGCGCCGACGACGTGGTGGCGGTCCTCAGACAGGCCGGGGCGGACCTGGACCGCGGCACACCGACCGCACGCGTCGCCGCGGCCGTGTTCGGCCGTACCCACCTGCTCATCGGCTGATCCCGGTAGCGGAGCACCGCCGCCGCTGGTGTGCCGCTGCCGGCGACCGGCGCCGTCGTCCCGACGGGACCGCGGCGGGGCCGTCCGCCGGCGAAAGGGGGACGGACTGCGTGTTGCCGGACCCGGCCGTGAGGTCGATCACTTCACGCCAGTGTCCTGAACTGTGCGGGGGCTCCGCCCCGTGATCACGGTGATGGCATTTGCATACATGTGTGCGGGATGCCGAGGGATGTTGTCTTTCGAGGAGTGTCGGACGTGAAGAAGATCCGTATGAAGAAGGGTCGCGCCGTCGCCGCGACCCTGAGTGTCACCGCTGCTGCCCTCTTCGGGGGCATCGCCACAGGGACTCCCGCGTCCGCCGCCGCCAGTTGCAGCGGCGTGTGCTTCTACGAGGGGTACTGGTACAGCGGGCAGAAGTCGGACCAGACGAAGACCCTGGTCTCCGGGTCTGGCCAGATCCAGCGGTTTACCAACAGCCATTACCAGAACGGCGCGAACATCAATGACAGCGTCAGCTCGGTCGTCAACAACACCGGCTACTGCCTGAAGCTGTACTACGACTTCGACTTCCAGCACAACGTGCAGGGATCCGACTCCAAGCGCGGAATGATCATCGGCAAGTACACGTCCGTGGTCCTCGACGGCAACACGGACAGTGCCTTCAACGACAGGTTCTCGTCGGTCAGGAGGGTCACCTGCGACGGCATCCACGGCCGGTACGGCAACTGGGGGCACCTCACCAACGGACACGACGACGCGTGGTCCGGTTCCACCGTCGACGAATTCGACGGCGATCTGGTGAAGTGGAATCACTGAACCGCACGGCTGGGACCAGGTTCGTGAACGCCCTGGTGCGGGCACGCCCACCCGGGAGGCGCTCTACCGGCGGACCGCCGAGACCAGTCCGCCGGGCCGCTCCGCGTGCTGCGGCGGGGTGCTGATCGGGCGGCCGCAGGCGGCGGCGCGCTCGCTCAGGGTGTGGCTGTCGGTCGCCCAGCCTGCCCGGCCAGCCGGCCCACCGGGTCGTCGGACATCCCCGACACCCACAGGGACGCCGCCGATCTCGGCACGGCGTCCGCCCCGAAGCGCTCGATCACACCGCGCGAGCCCAACGCCAGCCCCATCCGGCTGCCTGCCGCCGACCGCGCGAACGCCACGCCCAGCCGGCGGCGTCGCGCGGCCTCGTCACCGGGCGGCGGCGAGGAGGGCCACAGGCCGCCGGCGGTGACGAAGGCCCGGGCCAGTGGGTCGCGGAACAGCGCGTCCTCCCGCTCGGTCTCCAGTGCCCGCACCCTGGCCACCCCTACCGCCGTGGCCCACATCACCCCCGACGGCTGCACCCGCTCCTGCTCATCAGTCACCGCGCCCGCCTGGATGATCGATCCCAGGGACCTGACGAGCGCTTGTGGGTGCGGCCGGCGGTGGCCCGCCGGGGTGGGCGTGGCACGAGTCATCGAACCTTTCCGGCTTCACATTCGTTGCGGCTCGGCACCCTTGTGACACTGCCGGGTGACCGGCTTGACTGCTGAGCGCGGCGAACCGGGTGAGGTGGCATCGGCCGCCGATGCCGTACGCGCAGGTGATCGGAAGGAACGCAAGGGGCCATGGATCTCCAACTCGCGGGCCGACGGGCCGTCATCACCGGCGGAAGCCGCGGTATCGGATTCGCCGTCGGGCGGGCTCTCTCGACGGAAGGCGCGTCGGTCGCCCTCGTCTCCAGATCAGCCGATGACGTCGAGGAGCAGGCGAAAGCCCTTCAGGCGGAGACCGGTGCCGAGGTCATCGGTGTAGCGGCCGACACCGGAGAAGACGCGTCGGTGACGGAAATGGCGAGGAGGGTCCGGGACCGGCTCGGTGGCGTGGACATCCTGGTGAACAACGCCGCCACGACCAATCCCGGTTTCATTCCGGACGACGCTCTGGAAGCGGAGATCAACGTCAAGGTTCGCGGATACCTGCGATGTGTCCGCGCTTTCGCTCCGGAAATGGCAGAACGCGGCTGGGGCAGGGTCATCAACGTCGGCGGGCTGGCGTCACGGCAGACGGGGTCGGTGACCGGTTCGATTCGAAACGCCGCCGTGGTCGCCATGACGAAGAACCTGGCGGACGAACTCGGACCGTCGGGGATCAACGTCGTCTCGGTGCACCCCGCTGCCACTCGGACGCGTACCTTCCTGGACAACCTCGAACACCGGGCCGCGGCTCTGGGACGCAGCCGAGCGGAGCTGGAGCAGCAGTACGCGTCGTCCGTCTCCATCGGGAGGATCGTGGAGCCCGAGGAGGTGGCGGCTGTCGTCGCGTTCCTGGCGAGTCCGCTCAGCGTCGCCCTCAACGGCGACCCCGTCATCACGAGCGGCGGGCTGAAGGGGGCCATCTACTACTGACAGTGAAGATATGACTGGTGGTTCCGCTGATGAGCCTGACTCGCCTACTGACTGACGTCATCGACTGTCCTGTTTGGGATTTGTCGG
>NZ_JBHJUW010000245.1:0-6937 GCF_042268205.1 Streptomyces sp. NPDC056160 | reverse complement strand
TCCGCCCCACTGCTACCGTAAAACATCCTGGCCCCACGCCGCCGCGGTGGGGGTGGCCCGGCGCCACCCCGGCGGCGCCGGGCCTCCGCCACCCCGCGCAGGGTCGAGGTCGGACGCCAGCTCCTGTCCGGACTCGCCGTCGCCCTGATCGTCGACCAGACCTTCGTGGGCCGCTCGCTCGGCCGGGCGCTGGTGTTCTCCCCGTGGGCCGTCTCCGGCGTGCTCACCTCCGCGATCTGGGTGCTGCTCTACAACTCCCAGACCGGCATCAGCCGCTACCTCCCACGTCGACCCGCGCGGCCGGGGCGACTTCACCACCGTCCAGGCGGCGGTGGACGCCACGACCGGCGCGGGCTGGACCCTGGTCCTGGCCCCCGGCACCTACCGGGAGACGGTCACCGTCCCCGCCGACCGCACGGAGCTGACCTGGCTCGGCGCCGGCGAGGACGCCCGCGGCGTGGTGATCGGGTACGACAACGCGGCCGGCACGCCGAAGCCCGACGGCTCGGGCGCCTACGGCACCTCCGGCTCGGCCACGACGACCGTCGGGGCCGACGGCTCCACCGCCCACAGGATCACCTTCGCCGACGACTGGCTGCGCGCCGACCACCCGGAGACCGCGGGCACCCAGGCGGTGGCGATCAAGGTCCAGGGCGACCGCTCGGCGTTCTTCGGATGCCGCTTCCTGGGCCACCAGGACACGCTGTACGCCGGCACCACGGCCCTGCCGGCCTTCGCCCGCCAGTACTACGCGCACTGTCACGTCGAGGGCGACGCGGACTTCGTCTTCGGTCGCGCGACGGCCGTGTTCGAGGGGTGCGAGTTCCGCACCCTGAACCGTACGGACCTCACGACCGCGCCCTACGGCTTCGTCCTCGCCCCCTCCACGGCGTCCGCCAACCCGCACGGCTACCTCGTCACGGGCAGCCGCGTCACCGGCGAGGCCCCTAACGCGTCCTGCGCACCGGCCCGCCCCTGGGTCCCCAGCTCGGACCCCTGGGCGCCCTGGCACCGCTCCTGACGGCGGGCCGGCCGGCGCGGACCCGCGTCCGTCGAGCCCCGGCCGCCCGTCCGCCGATCGGGCGCCGGTAGATATCGATCGGGCAACGAGGCTCGCGCCCGCGGGGGTGACGCGCGTAGAAACCTGTCATGAATAAGCCACTGCGTCTCGCGGCGATCGCCGCCACCTGCGCCCTCACCGGCGGCGTCCTCTACGGCGCCGGTGCCGCCACCGCCGGGCAGTCCACCGTCAACTCCACCCATGAGCCGTACAACATCGGGCAGCTCACCAAGGACATCGACACCTACTACGGCACGACGCCGGACGCCGACGGCGTCTACCAGGCGTCGGCGGACAGCCCGTACGCGAAGGACCTGGCGCGGATCGACGCCGCGGCCAGGCGGCAGATCGACAAGGCGGCGCGGGCGGCGCAGCACGGGCACCGGGGGAAGAAGCCGGCCGTCGTGTTCGACATCGACGACACGCTGCTGCTCAGCCTGGACTACGAGAAGAAGAACAACTACGGCTACAACGGCACCACCTGGGCCGCCTACGTCGACAAGGCCGACCGGCCGGAGGTCTTCGGCAGCCCCGAGCTGGTGCGCTACGCCGCGAAGAAGGGCGTCGCCGTCTTCTACAACTCCGGCCTGAGCGAGGCCCAGCGCTCCGCCGCCGTGCAGAACCTGAAGAAGGTCGGCGCCGACGTGAACCTCGACGCCGGCCACATGTTCCTCAAGGACGCGGCCAACCCGCCCGCGTACCTGAGCGGCTGCGCCGCGCCCGGCGCCTGGAAGTGCACCACCGTGCAGTTCAAGTCCGGCACCCGCAAGCACATCGAGAGCCTCGGGTACGACATCGTCGCCAACTTCGGCGACCAGTACTCCGACCTCGAGGGCGGGTACGCCGACCGGACCTACAAGCTGCCCAACCCGACCTACTTCGTCGGCTAGCAGGAGTCAGGGGGCGCCCGCCGCGGCGCCCCCGTGCGCATCCCGCCCGGCCGTCAGTCCCGCAGCGCCGCCGCCATCATGGCGCGGGCCACCGGCGCCGCCAGACCGTTGCCGCTGACCTCCGAGCGGGCCGCGTCCGACTGCTCCACGACCACCGAGACCGCCACCTGCCTGCCGGTGGCGTCCGACGTGCCGTAGGAGGTGAACCAGGCGTAGGGCACCTGGCTGTTGTTCTCGCCGTGCTGCGCCGTGCCCGTCTTGCCGCCCACCGTCACGCCGTCGATCCGCGCGTTCGTGCCGGTGCCCTGCTCGACCACCGTCCGCATCGCCGAGCGGAGCTGGGCGGCCGTGGTGGCGCTGACGATCCGCTTGCTGTCCGGGTCGTCGTAGTTCTGCAACACGTCGCCGTTGCCGTCCGTGGTGCGCGACACCATGTGCGGGGAGACGAGGGTGCCGCCGTGGGCTATGGCCGCCGACACCATGGCCATCTGCAGCGGGGTCGCGGTCACGTCGTACTGGCCGATGCCGGTCAGCGCGGTCTGGGACTTGTCCATCCCGGACGGGTACACGCTCGTGTAGGCCCGCACGGGCACGTCCTGCGACGTGTCGTCGAAACCGAACTTCTCCGCCATCGCCCGCACCTTGTCCTGGCCGAGGTCGACGGCCATCTTCGCGAAGACGTTGTTGCAGGAGTACTGCAGCGCGGTGCGGATCGTGGCGTTCTCGCAGGGCGCCGAGGGGTTCTCGTTGGCCAGGTCGCGGGTGGTGCCCGGCAGCCGGTAGGGGTCCGGGCTGTCGGTCTTCACGTCCACCGACGCGTACAGTCCGTCCTCCAGTGCCGCCGACGCGACGACCAGCTTGAACGTCGAGCCCGGCGGCAGCGGCTGGCGCAGTGCCCGGTTCGTCATCGGCTTGTCGGGGTCCTCGGTGAGCTTCTTCCAGGCGGCGCCGTCACCGGCGCTGAGCGCCGTCGGGTCGTACGACGGCGTGGAGACCACCGCGAGGATCTTCCCCGTGGCCGGGTCGATCGCCACGGCGGCGCCCTTCTTGTCGCCGAGCGCCTTGTAACCGGCCTTCTGCACGGCCGGGTCGATGGTGGTGATCACGTCCCCGGGCGTGGCCCGCTTGCCGGTGACGGTGTCCAGCGGCGACCTCAGCCGGCTGTCGGACCCGTCCAGCAGGTCCTGGTAGACGCCCTCCAACTGGGTCGCGCCGTAGACCTGCGAGCTGTAGCCGGTGACGGCCGAGTACAGCTCGCCGTCCTCGTAGGTCCGCTTGTACGCGAGGTCACCGCTCGTGGTCCGCGCGGAGCCGGTGACCGCGCTGCCGCCCACGATGATGTTCCCCAGCGGCTGGGCGTACGTCTCGATCGCCCGGCGCCGGTTGTCCTTGTCGTCCGCGAGGGCCTGGCCGTCGTAGAACTGCACCCATGTCGCTCTGGCCAGCAGGGCGATCACGAGCAGCAGCGTGAAGACGGCGGACCGCCTGATCGTCTTGTTCATCCCGTTCATCCCAGTCATCCCGGTGAGGACGACGAACGGAACGGACCGAATCGTTCCTGTTCCGCTGTTTTCTCATCGCATGTTCATGAACCCCGCCTCGTACGCGGCGATGGCCGCCTGGGTCCGGTCCCGGGCGCCGGTCCTGGCCGGCACGGCCGCCACGTGCGACTTCACCGTGGCGGGGCCGACCTCCATGCGCCGGGCGATCTCCGCGTCGGTCAGCCCGGCCGCCATCAGCCGCAGCACCTCGCCCTCCCGGCCGCCATCAGCCGCAGCACCTCGCCCTCCCGGCCGCCATCAGCCGCAGCACCTCGCCCTCCCGGCCGGTGAGCCGCGAGCGGCGGTCCGCCGCCCGACCCGCCTCCCACCTGCCGACGATCCACCTCCGCCGCACGGGGGAGGGCCGCCTCCTCCGTACGGACCCCGCCCCGCCCGGCCAGGCCGCCGCCGCGGGGGCCCGAACGCCCGGACTCCCGGACCCGGTTCACCCCCGCAGGGTCAGCACCACCTCGTCGATCTCCTCCCCGCGCGCCTGCGCGTACCCGCGGGCCGTCGTGGTCTGCTGGAAGCCGCACTTCTCCAGGACCCGGCGGGACCCCGTGTTGTCCGCCGCCGCGCGTGCGTACAGCGGTCGTTCGGGGACCACGGTCAGCAGGGCGCGCAGGGCCGCCGTCGCGATGCCCCGGCCCCAGTACGCGCGGTCCACCCAGTACGTGACCTCCCGCTCGCCGGGTTCGCCGTACACCGCCGCGCTGCCGACCACGTCCCCGTCCGCCAGGATCGTGCGCAGCACGACCTCGGAGGAGCGCAGTCTCAGCCAGTGGGCGTCGAAGGCGTCGCGGTCGGCCGGGTCCTTCGGCGTGAAGGCGGCCATCCGCAGCGACTCCGGGTCGTTCAGCTGCCGGAAGAACACCGGCAGGTCGCTGTCGTGGATTTCGCGGAGCGCGACGTGCATGGCTCAGAGCCTCCGGGTGGCGAGCGTCAGACGGTCACGGGCGTCGAAGAGGGCATCCTTCACCATCTGTTCGTGCGCGGGCGTCAGACGCGCCACCGGGATCGAGCAGCTGATCGCGTCCCGGGCCGGGGTGCGGTACGGGATCGCCACGCCGAAGCAGCGCAGACCCAGCGTGTTCTCCTCGCGGTCCACGGCGAAACCCTGCTCGCGGATCCGGTGCAGCTCCTCGATGAGCTTCTCGCGGTCGGTGATGGTGTGCTCGGTCAGCGCGGGCAGCGCCTCGGGGAGCATCTTGCGGACCTGCTCGTCGGTGTACGTGCTCAGCAGGGCCTTGCCCAGCGAGGTGGAGTGGGCGGGCAGGCGGCGCCCGACCCGGGTGAACGGGCGCAGGTAGTGCTGCGACTGCCGGGTGGCGAGGTAGACGACGTTGGTGCCGTCCAGGCGCGCGAGGTGGATCGTCTCGGTGGTGTCGTCGGAGAGCCGGTCCAGCGTGGGCCGGGCCGCCGCGACCACCTCGTCGCCGTCGATGTAGGAGGTGCCGACCAGCAGCGCGCGCACCCCGATGCCGTACCGCGTGCCGGTCGCGTCGGTCTCCACCCAGCCCAGTTCGACGAGGGTGCGCAGCAGCATGTACAGGCTGGACTTCGGGTAGCCGACGGCCTCCTGGACGGCGGCCAGGGAGTGCATTCCGGGCCGGCCGGCGAAGTACTCCAGCAATTCCACGGTCCGCACCGCGGACTTGACCTGTGCCCCGCCGCCTGTCTCGCCTGCCGACATCGCCCTTGACCCCTTCGTTCGACGAGAAATAGTCTCCTGGTGCATTCATCATCAGAGACAGCGTTCAGTATATCGAACGACTTCGGTGGATGACCTGCGTATGGTCCGCATACGGCCCACGTACCGCGGCAGGAACCGCGGGAACAGCACAAGAGCAGCAAGAGCGGCAAGACATGTGGAGGGAACCGCGGTGGCAGCAGCACCAGTCTGGAGTGTCGATCCCCGTACCGGGAAGCAGCGCGAACAGGTTGCGGTGGAGGCCACGGCCCAGGACGTGGACGCCGCCGTCCGCGCCGCGCACGACGCGCGCGGCGCGCTCGCCGACCGCGCCGTCCGCGCGGCCTTCCTGCGCACCGCCGCCGACCGCCTGGAGGCGGCCCGGGACCGGCTCGTGGAGACCGCCGACGCCGAGTCCGCGCTCGGCCCGGCCCGGCTCACCGGAGAACTCGCCCGCACCTGCTACCAGCTGCGGGCCTTCGCCGGCATCGTCGACGAGGGCGCCTTCCTCGACGTGATCATCGACCACCCCGACGACAGCGCGACCCCGCCCATCCCCGACCTGCGCCGCTACAAGGTGCCCCTCGGGGTGGTCGCCGTCTACTCCGCCTCCAACTTCCCCTTCGCCTTCTCCGTCGCCGGCGGTGACACCGCGAGCGCGCTCGGCGCGGGCTGCCCGGTCGTCGTCAAGGCCCACCCCGACCACCCGGCCCTGTCCGAGCAGGTCGCCGAGGTGCTGCGCGGCGCCGCCGCCGAGCACGGCATCCCCGCGGGCGTACTCGGCCTGGTCCACGGTTTCCGGTCCGGCACCGAGCTGATCGGGCACCCGCTGGTCGCCGCCGCGGGCTTCACCGGCTCCGTGCGCGGCGGCCGGGCCCTGTTCGACGCCGCCGCGGCACGCCCGGTGCCGATCCCCTTCCACGGCGAGCTGGGCTCCCTCAACCCCGTCCTCGTCACCGAGGCGGCGGCCGGCGAGCGGGCCGAGGCCATCGGGGCCGGTCTGGCCGGGTCGATGACCCTGGGCGTCGGGCAGTTCTGCGTCAAGCCCGGCCTGGTGCTCGTCCCGGCGGGCGCGGCCGGCGACCGCCTGGTGAAGTCCCTGACGGACGCCGTCGGCGGCACCGGCGAGGGCGTCCTGCTCGACCACCGCATGCGTGACAACTTCCTCGCCGGCGTGGCCGAACGCACCGCCCTGCCCGACGTGGAGTCGCCCCTGGCCCCCGGCGCGGGCGGCGAGCACACGGTGAGCGCCGGTTTCCTGACCGTCCCGGCCGGGAAGCTGACCGCGGACGGCGCCCACGACCTCCTCCTGGAGGAGTGCTTCGGACCCGTCACCGTGGTGGCCCGCTACACCGGCGAGAGCGAGGCCACGGCCGTCCTGTCCCGCCTGCCCGGCAACCTCACCGCCACGGTCCACCTCTCCGCCCGGGAGGCGGCCGGCGAGGGACGCGGAGCCGAACTCCTCGCCGAACTCACCCCGCTGGCCGGGCGCGTCCTCGTCGACGGCTGGCCCACCGGCGTCGCCGTGGCCCCGGCACAGCACCACGGCGGCCCCTACCCCGCGACCACCTCCACGTCCACCTCCGTGGGCGGCACCGCCGTCGAACGGTGGATGCGGCCGGTGGCGTACCAGAACGCCCCCGAGGCCCTGCTGCCGCCGGAACTGCGCGACGACAACCCGCTCGGCCTGCCGCGCCGCTACGACGGCCGCCTGGAACGCTGACGGCGGGGCGCGCCTCCCGGCGGCCCCGCGGCG
>NZ_JBHJUW010000244.1:0-7018 GCF_042268205.1 Streptomyces sp. NPDC056160 | reverse complement strand
CGCCTGGTGCGCGGGCCGGGCCCGGTGGCCGCGTCGCGGCGGTCCGCCGTCCGGCGCGCGCCACTGCCGGGGACGCACGAGCAGGCGGGCTGCCGCCGGCGGGGCCGTTATCGCGGATTCTGGCCGGGCGGCAGCGCGGAATGCGGGCGTGGGGAGGCGTTGCGCGCGCCGGGGCCGGGTCCGAAGGCGCCCGACGGCTGCCCCGTCCGCATCACCTGGTCGAGTTCGCGCCGTATGCTCGTGGCCGCGTCCCGGACCCGTGCGGGGACGTCACCGCGCTCGGCGACGAGCTGGTGGTAGATGGGGGCGTCTTGGAACATGGGCAACCATGCCTTTCTGTCTGCGGCTTCCTGGTCCGCGGCTTCTCTCCGCCGGGCAACGGTTGCCGAGTGTAAGGCCCCCTGGCAGCGGCACCTGTGGGCGCCTCCGGGGAGGTTCCGGGTTGTGTCGTGAAGACCGGAACTAGTGTTCGGTCACCTTGCCGTCGGCCACCTCCAGGCGCCGGGTCGTCCGTACCGCCTGGAGCATGCGGCGGTCGTGGGTCACCAGCAGGAGGGTGCCCTCGAAGGCGTCCAGGGCCGACTCCAGTTGTTCGATGGCCGGCAGGTCGAGGTGGTTGGTCGGCTCGTCCAGGACGAGCAGGTTGACGCCCCTGCCCTGGAGGAGGGCGAGCGCGGCTCTCGTGCGCTCGCCGGGTGAGAGGGTCGCGGCCGGGCGCAGCACGTGGTCCGACTTCAGGCCGAACTTGGCGAGCAGGGTGCGCACGTCGGCCGGTTCGGTGTCCGGGACCGCGGTGCGGAAGGCGTCCAGCAGCGACTGGGGGCCGTGGAAGAGGCGGCGGGCCTGGTCGACCTCGCCGACCAGGACGCCGGAGCCCACGGACGCGTGGCCCGCGTCCAGCGGAAGACGGCCGAGCAGGGCCGCCAGCAGGGTGGACTTGCCGGCCCCGTTGGCGCCGGTGACCGCCACGCGGTCCGCCCAGTCGACCTGGAGGGAGACCGGGCCGAGCGCGAAGGAGCCGCGCCGTACCTCCGCGTCGCGCAGGGTGGCGACGACCGCGCCCGAGCGCGGGGCCGCCGCGATCTCCATGCGCAGCTCCCACTCCTTGCGGGGCTCCTCGACGACCTCCAGGCGTTCGATCATGCGCTGGGTCTGGCGGGCCTTGGCGGCCTGCTTCTCGCTGGCCTCGCTGCGGAACTTGCGGCCGATCTTGTCGTTGTCGTTGCCCGCCTTGCGCCGGGCGTTCTTGACGCCCTTGTCCATCCAGGCCCGCTGGGTCTGCGCGCGGTCCTGGAGGGCGGCCTTCTTGTCGGCGTACTCGTCGTAGTCGTCGCGTGCGTGCCGCCGGGCCACCTCGCGTTCCTCGAGGTAGGCCGCGTATCCGCCGCCGTAGAGGTTGATGCGGCCCTGGGCGAGGTCGAGTTCGAGGACCTTGGTGACGGTGCGGGTGAGGAACTCGCGGTCGTGGCTGACGACGACCGTCCCGGCGCGCAGGCCGGTGACGAAGCGTTCGAGGCGTTCGAGGCCGTCCAGGTCGAGGTCGTTGGTCGGCTCGTCCAGCAGGAAGACGTCGTAGCGGGACAGGAGCAGGGAGGCCAGGCCGGCGCGGGCCGCCTGGCCGCCCGACAGCGACGTCATCGCCTGGTCCAGGTCGACGGCCAGGCCGAGCGAGCCGGCGGTCTCCTCGGCGCGTTCGTCGAGGTCGGCACCGCCGAGGCCGAGCCAGCGCTCCAGGGCGGCCGCGTAGGTGTCGTCCGCGCCGGGGGCGCCGTCGACGAGGGCCTGGGTGGCGTCGTCCATCGCCCGCTGGGCCTCGGCGACTCCGGTGCGGCGGGCCAGGAACTCCCGGACGGTCTCGCCGGGGCGGCGCTCCGGTTCCTGGGGCAGGTGGCCGACGGTCGCGGTCGGCGGGGAGAGCGTGAGTTCGCCCTGCTCGGGGGTGTCCAGCGCGGCGAGGAGGCGCAGCAGGGTGGATTTGCCCGCGCCGTTGGCACCGACGAGACCGATCACGTCCCCGGGCGCGACGACGAGGTCGAGCCCGGAGAACAGCGCGCGGTCGCCGTGCCCGGCGGCGAGGTTCTTGGCGACGAGGGTGGCAGTCATCAGACCGCCGATTTTAGGGCCTGTTCCGAGCGCCCCGTCGTCCGTGCGGAGCGCGGGCGCAGCGGTGTACGGGGCGGGCGGGGTGAGCCGGTCATGACACCGTCCGCTACGGTCGCCGTATGGACGGTGGACCGAGCGGTGACGTGGTGGTGGTCGGCGGAGGCGTCATCGGGCTGACGACCGCCGTGGTGCTGGCCGAGGGCGGCCGGCGGGTGCGGGTGTGGACGCGGGAGCCCGCCGAGCGGACGACGTCGGCCGTCGCCGGGGGCCTGTGGTGGCCGTACCGGATCGAGCCGGAGGCGCTCGTGGGCGACTGGGCGCTGCAGTCGTACGCCGTGTACGCGGAGCTGGCCGCGCGCCCGGATGAGACCGGCGTGCGGATGGTCGAGGGGGTGCACGGCGGGACCCGGCTGGACGGGCTCGGGCCGTGGGCGGCGCAGGTTCCCGGGCTGCGCGCGGCGCACGCCGGGGAGTACGCGGGGACCGCGCTGTGGGCGCGGCTGCCGCTGGTGGACATGCCGGTTCATCTGCCGTGGCTGCGGGAGCGGCTGCGGGCGGCGGGCGGCGTGGTGGAGGAGCGGACGGTCACGGATCTGGCCGCCGTGGACGCCCCGGTGGTGGTGAACTGCACGGGCCTGGGCGCCCGCGACCTCGTACCGGATCCGGGCGTGCACCCGGTCCGCGGTCAGCTGGTCGTCGTGGAGAACCCGGGGATCACGACGTGGCTGACCGCCGTCGACGACGTGTCGGCGTCCTCCACCTACTTCATCCCGCAGCCGGGCGGTCTGCTCCTGGGCGGGACGGCCGAGGAGGACGTCTGGTCGACGGAGCCGGACCCCGAGGTGGCCGAGCGGATCGTCGCGCGGTGCGCGGCCCTGCGGCCCGAGATCGCCGGGGCGCGGGTGCTGGAGCACCGCGTGGGGCTGCGCCCGGCGCGGCGCGCGGGCGTGCGGCTGGAGCGGACGGCGCTTTCGGACGGGCGCACGCTGGTGCACAACTACGGCCACGGCGGCGCCGGGGTCACCGTGGCCTGGGGGTGTGCGCGGCAGGCGGCCGGGCTGGTCCTCCCGGCCGCCTGAACCGCTCTTCGCGGCTGCTTCAGCCCTGTGTCGCGGCGCTGGTCCGGCGCCCTGCCGCGGGGCCGGCCGCGCGCTGTGTCACCGCCCGGGCAGCGGGTGCGTGGTGCGCTGCACCCGTACGCCGTCCAGGGGCCGCGGTGCCGTGGCGGACGGCGTCACGACGCCGGCGGGCGGGGAGCCCGCGGTGGCGCGGGCGAACGCCGCCGCGCCACCGACCAGCGGGACCCTGGCCGAGGTGCGCGCCAGGTCGAGGGTGAGCGTCGGGGTGGTGGACGGCGGATCGATGAGGTCCTTGTCCGTGCCCGCGACGATCAGTGCCAGGCGGTGGCCCCGGGGGACGACGTGGTCGGTCGCCGCCAGGTCCAGGGTGAGCGTGTACGCCCTGCCCGGGACGAGCGGGCCGCCCTTGCCGTCGCGGGTGTGGTGGCCGAGGTCGGCCCAGCCGCGGCTGAGGACCGTGAAGCCGACCTGGGTCGTCTTCGCCGCCGTCTCCTTGTAGCAGGAGCTGTCGCCCGCCGTGCTCGCGCCCCAGCAGGTGCGGTCGGTCAGGGTGGTGATGCCCTCACCGGCGTCGGCGTAGTCACGGATGGTGTCGGGGCCGAGGTCGACGAGGACGGCGGACAGGTGGGCCGAGGTGGTGGTCGGGGTCGCGGTCACGGTGACCTGAGAGGAGCCGGACAACCGCAGGTCGCGGCCGAGCGGCCCGGTCACGAAGCCGGCCTTGTCCGGGGTCGGTGTGTCGATCCGCGCGGCCCAGTCGGTCTCGCTCAGCTTCGGGTCGTCGGTGAACGTCTCGGTGGAGCGGGCGGGGCGCAGGCCGAGGGTGCCGACGCCGGTCCTGGCGCCGGGCGCGGGACGCAGGGTGGTCGTCGCGGTGCCGCGCGGCGGCCAGGCGGTGGAGGTCACCCACTGGTCGGGGTGGCGTTCGATGTCGGCCATGGGCTCGCGGTCGATGCCGTTGCGGTAGCCGAGGAGTTCGTGGTCGAACCAGCGGTGCAGGGTGTCGACCCAGGCACCGCGGCGGAAGTCGAAGGGGTCGACGTGGCCGGTCTGGGAGAGCCAGATCTTGCGCTGGACGCCGTGCTCGGCGAGGGCGTCCCACCACTGGCCGAAGTTCTTGGTGCGCACGTTGAGGTCCTGCATGCCGTGCACGAGGAAGACGCTCGCCCTGACCTTGGCCGCGTCCTTCACGTAGTCGCGCTCGGTCCACAGGGGGGTGCGGTCACCGGTGCGCGGGGCGCCGTCGACGAGCTTCTTCTGCACGGCGGCGCAGTGCGCGTGGGCGGCGTCGCTCTCCACCGCGTCGGACAGCCAGTCGGGCCCCGAGCCGTACAGCGGGGCGCCCTGGGCGAAGTAGTAGTCGTACCAGGAGGAGATGGCGCTGATCGGCACGATGGTCTTCAGGCCCTTGACGCCGGTGGCGGCCACGCCGTTGGCGATGGTGCCGTCCCAGCTCTTGCCGATCATGCCGGTCTTCCCGTCGGTCCAGCCGGCCTTGACCGGGGTGGAGCCGGTGCGGGTGGTGTAGGCGCGGGCGCGGCCGTTCAGCCAGTCGACGACAGCTTTGGCGGACTGGACGTCGGATCGGCCGCCGACGTCGACGCAGCCGTCGGAGCGGTTGGTTCCGGCGAGGTCGACACCGACGACGGCGTAGCCGCGGGGCACGAAGTAGTTGTCGTAGAAGAGCGGCATCTGCACGACGCGGCCGTTCGCGTCGTACGTCTTCAGCTGGCTCTCGTTGCCGCGCCCGCAGCAGGAGTAGTACGGGCTGGCGTCCATGATCACGGGCACTTTCCGGCCCAGCCGGGCCGCCTCGCGGGGCCGGACGATGTCGGCGGCGACGCGGTCGGTCCTGCCGTCGCCGTCACCGTCGAGGCCGGTGTCGACCCAGACGGACTCGCGGACGGCGTCCGTGTAGGAGTAGACGGGCCGGCTCTCGCGCGGGGTGCGGGCGTCGTGCGGGGCGGCGTGCGCCGCGGGGCTGAGGAGAGCGGTCGCCAGGACGGCGATGACCGCCAGTGCGAGCGCTCTCCAGGTCGTCATGCGCATGCTGTTCGGCATGAGCGGGACGGTACAGGGGGCAACTGCGGCGCAGAAGAGGGAAACTGACGTGTCGCCGGGGCGAAGGGTTCGGAAGGGGCCGCAGGGGCGCGGGCGCGCACGGGAGCGCACGGGAGTGCACGGGAGTGCTTCACTCATGACGGCCGAATGGCGATCACGTGACAGCAGTGGCCATGGACATGACTGGGGCGGCAGGGACTCAATAGGCTCCGAACAGACTGCGTTCCCCTACGACTTGGAGCTGACGTGCACCGCAGAATCATCGTGCCGGGCACTCTGGCGGCGGCCTCCCTGTTGCTGGCGATCCCGGCGTCGGCCGCGAGCCACTCCCCCGGCGCGCCGGGTATCGGCGACCCCTACTACCCCGACTACGGCAACGGCGGCTACGACGTCTCCCACTACGACCTGCGGCTGACCTACCAGCCCGCGACGGACGAGCTGGAGGGCACGGCGACGATCTCGGCGCGGACCACGCAGGACCTGTCCAGCTTCGACCTGGACTTCCTGCTGGACGTGAGCGAGGTGCGGGTCAACGGGGCCAAGGCCGCGTTCACCACCGCGCGCCAGCACGAGCTGGTGATCACGCCGAAGAGCCCGCTGGCCAAGGGCACGCCGGTCACCGTGGTCGTCCGCTACCGCGGGGTGCCCTCCACGAAGAGCGCCTACGGCTTCACCACCTGGCACCGCACGCCGGACGGCGCGGTCGCGGCGGACGAGCCCGAGGCCGCCTGGTGGTGGTTCCCGAGCAACGACCACCCCAGCGACAAGGCCACCTACGACGTGTCGGTGGCGGTGCCGGACGGCACGCAGGCGATCTCCAACGGCACCCTCCAGTCGGTCTCCTCGAAGCTGGGCTGGACCCGCTACACCTGGCGGCAGAACAAGCCGCAGGCGACGTACCTGTCCACGCTGGCCCTCGGCAAGTTCGACATCACCACCGGTACGTCCGAGGGCGGTGTCCCGGTGATCAACGCCTACAGCAAGGACCTCGGCGACAACGACGGGGCGGCACGCGCGAGCGTGGAGCGGACCGGAGAACTCGTCGACTGGCTGAGCGGCTATTTCGGGCCGTATCCGTTCAGCTCGGCGGGCGGGTACGTGCCGAACACGACGACCGGGTACGCGCTGGAGACGCAGTCCCGCGTGTACTACAGCCCGAAGCAGTTCGCGAACGGCTCGAACACGTCCGTCGTCGTGCACGAGCTGGCCCACCAGTGGTACGGGGACAGCGTGAGCCTCAAGGGCTGGAAGGACATCTGGATCAACGAGGGCTTCGCGCGCTACGCGCAGTGGCTGTGGTCCGAGCACGAGGGCGAGGGCACCACGCAGGAACTGGCGGACTACGTGTACGCCTCCCACCCGGCCGACGACGCCTTCTGGACGGTGAAGCCGGGTGATCCGGGACCGGACGACCAGTTCGACGCGGCCGTCTACGACCGGGGTGCCGTCGCCATCCAGGCGCTGCGCAACGCGATCGGCGAGAAGGCGTTCTTCGCCCTGCTGAAGGGCTGGCCCCAGCAGCACGCCTACGGCAACGCCTCCGTGGCCGACTTCCAGAAGTACGCCGAGCAGGTCTCCGGCAAGCCGCTCGCCGCGCTCTTCGACACCTGGCTGTTCCAGCCGGTGAAGCCGGCCGCTCCCGCGGCGCGGGCGGCGTCCTTCGCCACGGCGCCGGCGCCGGCCCCGGCGCAGCCCAGGTCGTGGAAGAAGATCGAGGCGACGAACACCGTGCACGCCCCGTGTACCAGACAGTAAGTATTACACAAAACCGAGCC
>NZ_JBHJUW010000243.1:0-7052 GCF_042268205.1 Streptomyces sp. NPDC056160 | reverse complement strand
CGGCAACGGGCACCGGGCGCACCCGCGGCGCGACCTGACGGCTCACTCGAAGCGATCCACGTCCGTACCCCCGACTTTCACATGGGCGTCACCGCACCCTTCCCTCACGTTCGGTCCTCTTGGAACACTCGCTGCGCGCAGCACCCGCCCGTTCCGGCCGTCCGTGCACGAGGATGAGAGGACCCCCCATGCCGTCACCCACCCCCGAGGTCAACCGGCGCCGCTTCCTTCAGATCGCGGGCGCGACCACGGCGTTCACCGCGCTGTCCGGCAGCATCCAGCGCGCCGCGGCGTTGCCCGCCAACCACCGCACCCGCTCCGTCGAGGACGTCGAGCACATCGTCGTCCTCATGCAGGAGAACCGGTCCTTCGACCACTACTTCGGCACCCTGCGGGGCGTCCGCGGCTTCGGCGACCCGCGCCCGGTGACGCTGCCGAACGGCAAGCCGGTGTGGCACCAGACGAACGGCGCGGGCAAGGAGATCCTGCCGTTCCGCCCCGACGCCGACGACCTGGGCCTGGCCTTCGTCCAGGACCTCCCGCACGGCTGGAACGACGGGCACACCGCCTTCGACCGGGGCCGCTACGACAAGTGGGTGCCGTCCAAGGGCAGTACGACGATGGCGTACCTGACCCGCAAGGACATCCCCTTCCACTACGCCCTCGCCGACGCGTTCACCGTCTGCGACGCCTACCACTGCTCGCTCATCGGCTCCACCGACCCCAACCGCTACTACATGTGGACGGGCCACACCGGCAACGACGGCAAGGGCGGCGGCCCGGTCCTGGGCAACGAGGAGGCGGGCTACAGCTGGACGACGTACCCCGAGCGCCTGGAGAAGGCGGGCGTGTCCTGGAAGATCTACCAGGACGTGGGCGACGGCCTCGACGCCGCCGGCGGCTGGGGCTGGATCAACGACGCCTACCGGGGCAACTACGGCGACAACTCCCTGCTGTACTTCAACCAGTACCGCGGCGCCGCACCGGGCGACCCGCTGTACGACAAGGCGCGCACCGGGACCGACGCGGGCCGGGGCGAGGGCTTCTTCGACCGGCTGAAGGCCGACGTCAAGGGCGGGAAGCTGCCGCAGATATCCTGGATCGTCGCCCCCGAGGCCTTCACCGAGCACCCCAACTGGCCCGCGAACTACGGCGCCTGGTACGTCTCCCAGGTCATCGACGCGCTGACGAGCGACCCCGCGGTGTGGGCGAAGACCGCCCTGTTCCTCACCTACGACGAGAACGACGGCTTCTTCGACCACCTCGTCCCGCCGTTCCCGCCGGACTCCGCCGACCAGGGCCTGTCCACGGTCGACGCCGGACTCGACCTGTTCAAAGGCGACGCCGGACACGCAGCCGGCCCCTACGGGCTCGGCCAGCGCGTGCCGATGATCGTCGTCTCGCCGTGGAGCAAGGGCGGCTTCGTCTGCTCCGAGACGTTCGACCACACCTCGATCATCCGGTTCATGGAGCACCGCTTCGGGGTGCACGAGCCGAACATCTCGCCCTGGCGGCGAGCGGTCTGCGGCGACCTGACCGCCGCGTTCGACTTCTCCCGCACGGACACCCGGCCCGTCTCCCTGCCGGACACCGCCGGGTACGCCCCGCCGGACCACGCCCGCCACCCCGACTACGTGCCGACCCCGCCGGCCCAGGGCTCCCTGCCCCGCCAGGAGCCCGGCACGCGGCCCACCCGCCCGCTCAAGTACGCTCCCGTGGTGGACGGTTCGGCGGACGTGGCGGCCGGGAAGTTCACCCTCACCTTCGCCTCCGGCGCGCAGGCCGGGGCCGCCTTCCTCATCACCTCGGGCAGTCGCTCCGACGGCCCCTGGACCTACACCACCGAGGCCGGCAAGACCGTCTCCGACACCTGGAACTCCGTGTACTCCGGCGGCAAGTACGACCTGACCGTGTACGGCCCCAACGGCTTCCTGCGCGCCTTCAAGGGTCCGGGGAAGACGGCCGGCCCCGAGGTCACCGCACGGCCGGCCGGCGACGACATCGAGCTGACCTTCACCAACAAGGGGCCGGGAGCGGTGGACCTGACGGTGGCGAACGGCTACGGCGGCGACCGCACGACGGTGCGGGTCCGGCCGGGCGCCACGGTGCGCCGCACCGTGGCGCTGGCGGCGAGCGGACGCTGGTACGACCTCACCGTCACGTCCGGCACGGATCCGTCCTTCCTGCGGCGGTTCGCCGGACATGTCGAGAACGGCCTTCCCGGTGTGAGCGACCCCGCGCTCGCGACCGGCTGACCTGCGGACAGACAGCGGTTGTTTTCCGGCCGGCTCGCGGTAGTGTGCCCCGGTGACCACGCATTCGAACACACCTGCAGGCTGGTACCCGGACCCCCACGGGGCGGCGCAGACGCTGCGC
Organism: Streptomyces sp. NPDC056160; assembly: GCF_042268205.1. NCBI lineage: Bacteria > Bacillati > Actinomycetota > Actinomycetes > Kitasatosporales > Streptomycetaceae > Streptomyces > Streptomyces sp. NPDC056160. Next base: position 4,676 of record NZ_JBHJUW010000243.1, on the reverse strand, counting down.
TACTGGGACGGCGCGCAGTGGACCGGGCACACGCACGCCGCCCAGCAGGCCCCCGCGGTCCAGCAGGCGGCGCCGCAGGTGCCGGCCCAGCCGGCCGGTCCGGACGCGCGCGTGCAGCGGCAGGTGCAGCAGCAGGCCGGCGTCGCCCCCGGCGGCGTCGGCGGCGGCACCCTGTTCAGCGAGCCGGTCCTCGTGGTGAACCAGAAGGCCAAGCTGATCGAGCTGACCAACGAGTACAAGGTCTTCGACCAGAACGGCAACCAGATCGGCGCCGTCACCGAGGTCGGGCAGAGCGCGCTGCGCAAGGCCGTCCGGTTCGTCTCCAGCATCGACCAGTTCATGACCCACCGGCTGGAGATCCGCGACGGCTACGGGCAGCCGCAGCTCGTGCTCACCCGCCCCGCGAAGTTCCTCAAGTCGCGCGTGATCGTCTCCCGGCCCGACGGCTCGCAGGTCGGCGAGATCGTCCAGCAGAACGTCCTCGGCAAGATCAACTTCGCGATGAACGCGAACGGGCAGCAGGTCGGCGCGATCAAGGCGGAGAACTGGCGAGCCTGGAACTTCGCGATCGTCGACCACGCCGACAACGAGGTGGCCCGGATCACCAAGACGTGGGAGGGACTGGCCAAGACGATGTACACGACGGCCGACAACTACGTCCTGCAAATTCACTACCAGCTGCCCGAGCCGCTGCTGAGCCTCGTGGTGGCGACGGCGCTGACCGTCGACACGGCACTCAAGCAGGACGCGCGCGGCTGGGGCTGACGCCCGCCGGCCGACCGGCCGGCGGGGCCTCAGAGCGCCGTGAGGTGTTCCGGGCCCGGCGGCCGGGGCCGGGGCAGTAGCAGCGGTTCGGCGGAGGCCGTCCCCGGCTCGAGGGCCAGCACGGCGGCCACCGGGTGCGCCTCGGCGCCGCCGTCCTGCGCGGCCACGGGCGCGGGCTCCCTCCCGGGCGCGGGGGCCGGCGCCGGCGCCGTCGCGTCCTGCCCGGGACGCGGGGCGGCCCGCGACAGTTCGACCATGCCCCAGGCGGCGAGCGCCGCTCCCGCGAGCGCGAGCAGTACCCCCCGTACGCCGCCCTGCAACCCCTGGCCCAGCAGGGTCAGGCCGATCACCGCGGCGGCCACCGGGTTCGTCAGCGTCACCACCGCCAGCGGCGCGCCGAGACCGCCCCGGTACGCGGTCTGCGAGAGCAGCAGTCCGCCCGTCGCGAACGCCGCGACCAGCAGCGCCACGACGATCACGCGCGCGCTCAGCAGCGGTCCGGTGTGGTCCGTGGCGGCCACGGTCACGGTCTGGGTGAGCGCGGACGCCACTCCGGAGGCGACACCGGACGCGGTCGCGTGCCGCAGCCCGGGCCGCGCCCCGGGCCGTGACAGCGCTCCTATGAGGACAGCTGTGGCGCCCGCTACCGCCAGTGCCTCGGCGGGGCTCAGCACCTGCTCCGGCGCGGGCCCGGACGCGGCCAGGAGCAGCGCGCCGAGCCCCATCAGGGTGCACGCGGTGCCCCGCCACTCGGCGGCGACGACCCGTCGCCCCGCCAGGCGTGCCCCCATGGGCACGGCGGCCACCAGCGTGAGCGCGCCGAGCGGCTGGACCACGGTCAGCGGCCCGTACTTGAGCGCCACCACGTGCAGCAGCGCCGCGGACCCGTTCAGCGCCACCGACCACCACCAGCCTCCGCGCCGCAGCAGCCCGAGCGCGCCGGCGCCCGCCGACCGCGCGGCGAGCCGCTCCTGGGCGACGGCGGCGCCCGCGTAGGCCACGGCGGAGAAGAGCGAGAGGACCACGGCGAGCAGGGCGGCGCTCACCGGACCGCCCCGACGAGGGTGCTGCTCTCCCCGGCCTCTCCGGCCTTTCCGGCGACTGCGGTCTCTCCGGCCTCTCCGGCGACTGCGGCCCCTCCGGCGTCCTCCGCCTCCTCGGCCGGTGCGGGCCGCTGCCGGCCCAGGGCGACGGCGACCGAGCGGCCGTGCGGCAGCGGGAGCGCCACGAGGACGATGCCGAGCAGCGCCGTCGCCACGATCGCGTCGAGCCAGTAGTGGTTGGCCGTGCCCACGATGACCAGCAGGGTCAGCAGCGGGTGCAGCAGCCAGAGCCAGCGCAGGCGGGAACGGGTGGCGACGACCAGTCCGATCGCCACCATCAGCGCCCAGCCGAAGTGCAGGGAGGGCATGGCCGCGAACTGGTTCGACAGGTGGTCCGTCCTGGGCGGTCCGTACACCGAGGGCCCGTACACGCGGGCGGTGTCGATCAGGCCGGTGGCGGCGAGCATCCGCGGCGGGGCGAGCGGGAACGTCAGGTGCAGCACCAGGGCGGCCGCGGTCAGCGCGGCGAGGGCCCGGCGGGTCCAGACGTAGTGTGCCGGGCGGCGCAGGTAGAGCCAGACGAGCAGGCCCACGGTGGCCGGGAAGTGCACGGTGGCGTAGTAGGTGTTCGCGATGCGCACCAGGGCGTCGCCGTGCAGCAGCAGGGACTGCACGGCGCCCTCACCGGGCAGGTGGAGCGCCCGTTCCAGGTTCCACACGTGGTGGGCGTTGCGGAAGGCCTCGCCGGTGTGGTCGGCGGCCAGCTGGCGGCCCACCTTGTAGACGAGGAACAGCCCCGCGACGAGCAGCAGCTCGCGCACGAGCGCGGGCCGTGCGGGCCTCGCGGGCTCCGCCGCGGCGGCCTCGTTTCGGGATTTCATGCCCCGGCCCCTTCGCGTGCGTGGGTGCGTGTGTGACGTTGTGTGTGCCGGCCCGGTACGGGAGCGGTGCCCGCCCCGGTAGCATCGATACGACATCGTACCGATACGCCAGTGTACCGATACGGTGGAGTACCGGTACACTGGCGTATCGGTTGAGGTCTCTCACATTCGGCACGAGACACACTGGAGAGCGGCTGCAGCCGCACTCGAACCACGAGCGACAGCGAGGAGAAGAGCGATGACGTCGCAGGCCGCGGACGGACCGGACACGGTTGTCGCCTCGCGCCGCTCCAAGATCACGCCCGAGCGTGAGCAGGAGTTCTTCGACGCCGTCCTCGAACAGATCCGCGAGTGCGGCTACGACGCCGTCACGATGGAGGGCGTCGCCGCCAGCGCCCGCTGCAGCAAGTCCACGCTCTACCGGCAGTGGAAGAACAAGCCGCAGTTCGTGGTGGCCGCCCTGCGCTCGAACCGGCGCACGCGCTTCGGCGGCATCGACACCGGCTCGCTCGCCGAGGACCTCAGGCAGGCCGCGCGGGCCGCGGGGGAGTGGTCCGGCAAGGACACCCGGCTCCTTCAGGCGCTCGGCCACGCGATCATGCAGGACCCCGAGCTGAAGCAGGCGCTGCGCGAGACCCTCGTGGAGCCGGAGATCGCCGCGCTGCGGGAGATCCTGCGGCGCGGGGTCGAGCGCGGGGAGGTCGCCGCGGACAACCCGGCGGTGGCGTACGTGCCCGCGCAGATGTTCGGTGTCCTGCGCATCCGTCCCGTGCTGGAAGGGACGTACGCGGACGCGGACTACATGGTCCGGTTCGTGGAGGCCGCAGTGCTGCCCGCGCTCGGCCTCACCGCGAGACTCAGGCCGCCGTCCACGGGATGACTGGACGGTGACCTGCGCGCGCCGCACCGTGGGGACGGGGGCGGCGCACTCCCGGCCGGGCCGGGTCCCTCTGGAGCGGAGCGGGACCCGGCCCGGCCGACATCAGTGCCGGTGCGTCAGACGTCCTGTCCGCTGCCGCCGCCCGAGGAGACCTTGATCCCCTTGGTGATGTCGTCGAGCAGCGACTGCGGCTGGTCCGCGTCCACGCCGAACCGCACCACGACCAGCCGCCCGGGGCGCGCCGGGGACGGGAAGGCCAGCGACTCGACCAGCCCGTCGGATCCCTTGCTGGTGACCGCCTTCCAGCGGACCAGGTAGCCCTTCTGCCCGGCCACCGTCACCGCCTTGGAGGCGAGCACCTGGTGCGAGGCGATCGCCCCGTAGGTCTTGCCGCCGTAGGACTCCTCGGCGTTCGCCGCGATGTCGGCCTTGGCGACCTCCTCGGCGGTGCTGCCCCGGGTGCCCAGCACCATCGCGGGCGCCGAGTACGCGCCGCCCTTGGTGCAGGACTTCGAGGTGTCGCCGGGGCACTTGTAGCTGTCGTCGGAGGTGATCTGGGCGCCCACGCCGAGCTGCTGGCCGTACCAGCCGGCCGGGACGGGCAGGCTGATGCCGCTGGCCGCGTCGGGCACCGAACCGCTGCGGACCTTGGGCGCCTCCGGACCGCCGCCGGAGCCGCCGGAGCCGCCCGACCCGCCGGACCCACCGGAGCCCCCCGAGCCGTCGGACCCGTCGGACCCGCCCGGCCCGCCGAACGGCCCGCGCCCGCCGCCGGAACCCTCACGGTCACCGGGGCCGCCCTGCCCGCCCCGGCCCTGCTGGGAACCGGCACGGTCCGCCCGCCCGCCGTCGTCCTTGCTCAGCGCGTACACACCGACGCCGATGCTCGCAAGCACCGCGGCGGTCACCGCGACGGCGATGCCCGTGCGCAGCCCGCGGCGCGAGCGGGCGGGCGGCTGCCCCGGGTATCCCGGATGCACCGGATAGCCCGGGAAGCCGGCGGGTATCGCGTGGTGGGGGTCGTCCTGCGGGCCCGGGTGGGCCGGCGGGGCGGGGGGCTGGGCCGGCGGGGCGGGGGGCTGCGCCGGCGGGGCGGGGGGCCTGTCG
>NZ_JBHJUW010000242.1:0-7052 GCF_042268205.1 Streptomyces sp. NPDC056160 | reverse complement strand
GTCATCCGTCAGAACCACTTCGACCGTCGGCCGACCCATGCGCGCCATGAGCCCAGCATACTTCTACGGCTTTCCTAAGACTCGGGACACTAGCTCCCTCCCCGCTCCCCGAGGCTCCGGTGTCCCGGAGGTGGCGAGGGCAGGGTGGGGATGATCCCGTAGACGTACGTCGGAGCGATGTCCTGCCCCCACGTCCGCAGCAGCGGGGGCCCCACGGCAGACGCCCAGGGCCTGTCGCGGTCAGGGACTGGCCACCGTGGTACTGGAATGCCATCCGAGCAGACGTGAGGACTTGTGGTATGTCTCACAATAGTGAATAACGGATGAAAGGCACGCAATCATATCGAAAGGTGCCAGCTGATGAGTGCAATGTCCGCAGAATCCGGGGCAGGCAGCGGGACCTCCGGGAACCCGCCCTCTTCCATGACCGGGCCCAAGAGCCTGGTGACGGAGCGGGGGCGCACCACGATCGCGGACGTGGTGGTGCAGAAGATCGCCGGGATCGCCGCCCGTGAGGTGGCGGGGGTGTACGACCTCGGCACCGGCGGGCCGCGGGCGATCGGCGCGGTACGCGAGCGCATCCCGGGCTCGCGGGGGCCGAGCGTCACCCAGGGTGTGTCGGTTGAGGTCGGCGAGACGCAAGCCGCGGTGGACGTGGACATCGTCTGCGTGTACGGCGTGTCGATCGCGGAGCTGGCCGCCGCGGTCCGCCGTAACATCATCCAGGCGATCGAAGGCATGACCGGTCTGCAGGTCGTCGAGGTGAACATCGCGGTGGACGATCTCCGCGTGGCCGGGGACGCGGACGAGGACGCGGACGCAAGTCCGGTCACGCGCGTGCAATGAGCCAGTCCCAGTTCTCCTGCCTCACTGCGGCGGGAGCCGCGCTGATGCCCGAGCGGGACCCTGATGTGATCGCGGCAGCCGCGGGCGGCTGTCCGGCGGTCAGCCGGCTGTCCGCGGGCCCGTTCGGTGCCGCCGCCGCCTGTCTGCCGGGGCGGCGCGTGGCGGGGGTACAGGTCGCGGGAGAAGTCGTGCGCGTGCACGTGGTCGGCCGCTACGGCCATGCGATGGCGGAGATCGGCGCGCAGGTGCGCGACGCCGTGGCCGCCGTCGCCCCGGGAGCGGTGGTGGACGTGGTCATCGAGGACCTGGACCTCGGCGATCTGCCTCCCGGCGGATGAGGGCCGCCGAACGCTTCCTGTTTGCTTCCGCCCGTCTGCTGTGAGGTGTGCTGTGACTCCTACCGCTCTCGGCCTGGGTTTTGGCGTGGCTCTGGGCTTCGCCGGTGTCTTCGGTGGCATCGTCGCCTTCGTCGTGGTCCTGGTCGTGGGGCTGGCCGGACTGCTTGTCGGCTGGGTCTTCGAGGGAGGATTCGACCTGCGGGCGTCCCGCGACGCCTACCGCGCCGGTACCCACCGCTCCCGGACGCGGGTGTGAACGGCCCCCGCGATGGCGTCGACACCGACGCGCCACAGGATCAGGCGTTTGATCCAGCAGGCGGGCCGGGCCGCACCATGATCGCCGAACGGGTCGTGGAGAAGATCGCCGCCCGGGTGGTGCAGGAGTCCGAACGGCTCGGCGGCGATGTGCCCCGGGTGCTGGCGATGCCCTTCGGACGCCACGGCATGGACCGTCCGGCGCGAGTGACGGCCTGGGTCGACGGCCAGGTCACCGGCTTGGCCATCACCGTCTCCCTCGTGTGGGCGGCCTCGGCTCGTGCCACGACCCGGCGGCTGCGCGACGATGTCATCGACCGGGTGGAACAACTGACCGGGCTGCACGTGGACCACGTCGACATCGACATCGCACGGCTGCCGCCTGCGCCCCGGTCGGCACGGAGGGTGCGATGAGCGGGGTCGGGCACCGGATCCTGTGCGCGCTGACCGCCCTGGTGCTGGCCGCCGCCGGCCTGAGCGTGCTCATCGACGTGATCGCGGTGGCGGTCGGCCGTACCACGGTGGTCTGGCCGCAGCAGGCTCTGGCCACGCACCTCGCGGACAGTCGCTGGGGCGAACCCGCGGTCATGGCTGTGGCGGCCGCGATCGCCCTTTCGGGCCTGCTCCTGCTGCGCACGGCAGCCTCCCGCGGCCGACGCCGCCTGGTCCCGCTGCTCAGCGCGGACGGACAGACCCGCGTCGTCCTCACCCGGCGCGGCCTGCGCCGCAGCGTGGCCGACGCCGTCGGGCAGATCGACGGCGTCGACGCACAACGCACACGGATCGGCCGCCGCCGGGTCAAGGTCAAGGCCACCACACCGCGGCGCGACGTCGAGCAACTGCACGTCCTGGTCAGCGCCGCGGTCGGCGAACGGCTGGAGGCGCTGTGCACCGCCCGCGAGTACCGGGTGACCGTGAAAGTGCGCACCGCCGGGAGACGTCCATGAACCGTCCTCCCCACCGCATCAACCGGATCGCGCTGGCTCTGGTGGGCCTGGTGCTGCTGGCGGGCGGGGTGCTGGCCCTGCTGCGAGGCGCCGGGTTCTTCGGATCGGCTGGCCCGGATGCGGCGCTGCTCGTCCCCAGCGAACGTCACTACGCGGCGGCCTCGGGCTGGGTGTGGCCCGTGGTCGGCGCCGCCGCCGCCCTGGTGGCCATCGTCGGGGTGATCTGGGCCCTGGCCCAGCTACGGCCGGCGGGGGTGCGGACCCTCGCCCTGGAGGCCGACCGCAGCCGGGGTGCAACCCGGCTGAGCGCTGCCGCGGTCACCGACGCGCTGGAGGACGAAGTGCACTCGTACCGGGGCGTCCACCAGGCACACGCTCGGCTCACCCACAGCTCCCGCTACCCACGCCTGGACCTGCGTGTCGTCCTCGCCGCCGATGCCGATCCGCGCCCGATCCGCGCCAGGATCGAACGGGAGGCCCTGGCCGTCCTGCGACGCGTCCTCGACCAGGAAGACCTGCACGCCCGGATCCGCTTGGACGTCACCTCCCGCCCCGTGCGCGGCCGCATCGGGTGAGCCGTCCGGCCGTACGCCGCCGTCCCAGGATCGAGGTCCCAGGATCGGGGCTTTGCCAGCATCGACGGGGTCTCACCAGCAGGCGTCGGGGAAGCAGGCCAACCTTGACCGTTGGGTGGCGGCCGCCTGACGCGGCAGGTTCGGCGATCTCCCGAGATCTTTTGAGTGAGCGGATCCGGAGCAGTGGGAAGCCGTTGTCAATCCGCGCGTGATGGCTTTGTTTTCGCAGCTCAGGCATGTTCTCGGCGAGTGGGCGGCAGGGATGCAGGTGCCGCGCCGCGTCACCGTACCGGCGGAGGGCTGGATGCCGTCGCCCAGGGGGCTGTTGGAGGAGCGGGAGCCGTCCTCGCGTCAGCGGCTGGAGAACGCCGCGAGGAGGCAGAGCGCGCTGCGGCCGCGCACGCCGAGGCCGAGCGGGCCTGCGAGCGCGTCATCGCCTCCGCGGCCGTGGCGGTGCGCTCGTAGGCGCGCGCCAGGCGACGGGGCGCAGCGGAACGGTGGCCTGGGCGTCCTGGTGTCCGGGCACTCACTCCGACACCGGAACAAACACCCGGGTCAGGTGGAGGCCCGGACACCACTTCTCAGGACGTAACCGCGCACACAAGCCGCTGAGCACTCAGGACCGGCAAGTCCCACCGCGGATGCCGGGTGCGCCGGCGCCAAGGGGTGGAGACAGCCCGTTGTCCGGTGTCCGGTCGGTTCAGGTGCCGCCGCCGGCAGGTGAAGACTCCCCTCACTCCAATGGCCGCTTTGCGGGCCGGCTCGGTGAGGACCGCGCGGCAAGGCGGCGGAACAGCGGTATCGGCTGGGAAGAGCGGCTGATGTGGCCTCCTGGTAGGACCGCAGCCGCCGCGCCGTACCACGGCACGGTCGGGGTGTCATCTCTGCGGGGGAACCGAAGACTCACTGGCGCAAGGCCCCACACCTTCCCTCGCCGTGGACAACGCTGTGCATGGCGGGCTCCCACCGTCAGAACGGGAAAGCGATGAAGAAGGCGATACCGGTCCTCATTCCGCTCGCGATACTCGGCGCCGTGGCCTCCCCCATCATGGCAAGTGAGTACTCCCACGGGGGTTCGACCACGGACCGGGCCGTCCTGCAACCGGTCCCCCTCAACGGCCGGCACAAGGCCTCCGGCTCCCTGACTCTGTTGCTGAGAGGCAACCAGGCCACCGTCGAAGAGCACGTATCCGGTGTCGCGACCACGTTCATGAACGCGCCCTACCCGCACGTGCAGCACCTCCACGGCGGCGCGACGGGTGCGTGCCCGACCGACAAGGCCGACGCCAGCCACGACGGCGTGGCCAGGACGGCCGACGGTAAGCCCTCCTACAGGGCGATCCGGACCACCACCCTGCCGGTCAGCGGTGCCACGAGCCGGGCGGCGGGCACCAACACCGAGATCGCTCCCGGCTTCGCCCATCACCGCACCATCAGGCTCGATGCAGCGACGCTGCAGTCGATCCGTAAGAGGATCGCGGTCATCGTCGTCCACGGCTTGGACCCCGCCACCAGGCCCAGGATCGTCACCAGGCAGAGGAGTGAGCCGGCGTCGAGCCTGCCGCCGACGGCCACCTCCCCGGCCTTGTACGGACACCTGAAGGCCGGGCATGTCGGCAAGGTGCCCACCGCTGCGGCAGCAACCGGTTCCGGCGCCAGCCAGAGCGTCCAGAACACCGGCTTGTTCGCCGCCGGCGGCGCCCTGCCGCCGCGGCCGAAGGCGCCCTGGTAGTGGGGCGATGCCGCTCCAGCACCCGTTGAGCTGCGCGCCCGGACCACCGCATGCCCATTGCCCATTGCCCATGACTGAACTGCCCCCCTGGAGCGACAGGTGGCCGTCACGCCTTCGTGGAGGTCCCCTGCGCCATGGCATCCGCGGCTTCAGCGCGCGTCTTCACCGGGGCCCGGACCAACGCCGACGCCCGGCCCGCAGAAACGCGGGAGGGCATGGCGGCGCAGCCGGTGATGACCGAGCCCGCGGATTCGGCGGACGCACGTCGGGTGGGCGCCACCACTTCTGTCCACTGGGCCGTCGGCGATGCCGTGCAACTCGCCCGGAGCCTGCGCCGGGCCGTGGACACCACCAACGTCGTACCCATGCCCGGAGGAGCCGACTGATGACCGCGGACCACGAGACCGTCACCTGCCTGTTCGACTTCAGCGAAGCCCTCGAGTTCGACCCCGCGCTCGCGCACCTGATGCGTCGCGGCTCCCCCGCACGGATCCGGCTCCCCTACGGCGACGCCGATGCATGGCTCATCACCGGGTTCGACGCCGTCAGACAGGTGACCACCGACCTCCGGCTCAGCCGGGCCGGCATCATCGGCCACGACTACCCCCGGATGACACCGGAGCCGATCGTCTCCCCAGAGTCGATCAACGTCATGGATCCGCCGCACAGCAGCCGCGTCCGCCACCTCGCCTCCCAGGCGTTCACCCCGCAGCGCGTCGAAGGCATGCGACACCGGATCACGCGACTCGCGGACCGCCTGCTCGACCGGATGGAGGAACACGGCCCACCGGCGGATCTGGTCTCTCACCTCGCCGACGCGCTTCCCCACCACACCATCCTGGACCTCCTCGGCGTCGAACGCCGGGAATGGCCCCGGATCCAGGAATCCGTGCATCAACTACTCGTCGTCGGCGCCGACAACAGGGAAGCCGCCGCCACAGCCAAGGCAGACCTGACCGCGTACTTCGCGAAACTCGTCGAACAACGCCGAGACACGCCCGGCCCGGACCTCATCAGCGCGATGGCCGCAGCACGGGACGGTGAGGAACAGCTCGACGACAAGGAACTCGCGGTAACGGCCTTGATGCTGGCGCTCAGTGGCCAGGACACGGCGACGTGCCAGATCAGCAACATCGTCTACCTACTCCTGACCCGCCCCGAACTGCTGCGACACCTCAGGCGCCAACCCGAGACCCTCGCCGACGTCCTGCACGAGATGCTCCGCCACATCCCCTTTCGCAAAGGGGTGGGCATTCCCCGGATCGCGCTCGAGGACCTGGAACTGGACGGAGTGAGGGTCCGGGCCGGCGACTACGTCCACGTCTCCTATCTGACCGCCAACCGTGACCCCGAACGCTTCCCGAACCCCCACCTCATCGACCTGGACCGCCCGAGCAGCCCGCACATGACATTCGGCTGGGGAGGGCACAGGTGCATCGCCATGCCACTGGCCATGGCTGAACTCGAAGTAGCCGCCGGACGGCTCCTGGAGCGATTCCCCGGGCTACGGCTCGCCGTGCCTCCCGAAGAGGTCCGGTGGGACACGAAGACGATCAGACGGTTTCCGCTGGAGCTACCGGTGACCTGGTAGGAAACACCTGCGAGAGGCCGTTTTCTCCCGGTGTTCCCTTCAGGAAACCGCTGTTCGGCCGGTGGTGCCGGGTTGCGCCAGGAGAGGGTGGCCGCGTTGGCGAGGCGGCGGGCCATGAGGTCGGTCATGGCAGGTTTCTCCTGGGGAGTGGACACCGGGTTTCGTGCAACGAGTGACAGCGCAGGTGTCGTGATCAGTTGTTGTTCGAACTCGGAAGGGGTGAGGTACTGAGCTTGACTGGGTGATGTCGGCCTGGTGTGGCCCACACTCCGCTTGCGCTTGGCGCGACGTCGAGTGCCGGGCTGCTGTTGTGTCACGTATCTCGATCGCGTCCGGACGTAGGCGCTGCCAGAGTTCCCCCCGTACTGAGTCAAACTGATGTGGTCGAAGTCCTGCACCTGCTGGAGACCGCGGGCGCGACGGCATCGGTGGACGTCGGTTGGGGTGTGGACGCTCTGGCCGGTGAGACGACCCGAGTCCACTCTGACCTCGACCTGGTCGTACTGCTGGACGAACTCCGCGGCGGACGATCCTGACCAGGGCCGGGTCCCCGGAAGTCTCGCGAGACTGGCTTCCCAGCGCGCTGGCCGTCGCGGACGGAGCCGGAAGGGAGATCGACCTGCACCCCTTCAATGCGAGAGTTCGGCATCGCACTGAGCACACCGCCTCGCCGCGGTAGTTGTCAAGTCAAATGAGACGTTCGCGGTGCTATGAACCTTGTGGTTCGGGTTGCCTTCGTTTCGCCGGGTCGTTGATCCAGACCTGGCC
>NZ_JBHJUW010000241.1:0-7085 GCF_042268205.1 Streptomyces sp. NPDC056160 | reverse complement strand
GGCGGTGCAGTTGAGACAGCATCGCTTCCGTGATCGCCATACCAGACCAACGAGCCGATGCCCCAGAAGCAACAGGTTGATTCCTTACGGCTTCACAAGGCCCGCAACGTCACGAACGCTCACCCGAAGTCCGCACAGCCAGGGGCGACGAAGGCCATCCAGGATGATCTACAACGCCGAGGATCGCGCGCACGCGGAGAAGGCGATCGAGGCGTTCGCGAAGACCTACGGCGCGAAGTGGCCCAAGGCCGTCGCGAAGATCACCGAGGACGCCGAGGAACTGCTGGCGTTCTACGACTTCCCCGCCGAGCACTGGATCCACCTGCGGACCACCAACCCCATCGAGTCCACGTTCTCCACGGTCAGGCTCCGCACCAAGGTCACCCGCGGCGCCGGCAGCCCAGCCGCCGCCCTCGCGATGGTGTTCAAGCTGGTCGAGTCCGCCCAGGACCGTTGGCGCGCGATCACCGGTGCCCACCTCGTCGCCCTGGTCCGCTCCGGCGCCAGGTTCGAGAACGGTGTCCTGGTCGAGCGCGAGGAGGCGGTGGCCGCGTGAACCGGCCCACGCATGGGGCACTGCACCACGTCGAGATCTGGGTTCCCGACCTCGACCGCTCCGTCGCCTCACTCGGCTGGCTGCTTCAGACGCTGGGCTACACCGTCTCGCAGAGCTGGGACACCGGCCGCAGCTGGCTGCTCGGGCCGACCTATCTCGTCCTCGAACAGTCCCCGGCCCTCACCGCCGACCGGCACGACCGCCGCCGACCCGGGCTGAACCACCTGGCCTTCCACGTCGAGGACGCCACTACCGTCGAGAAGCTGGCCGCCGACGCGGCCCAGCACAGCTGGAGCCTGATGTTCCCCGAGCTGCACCCGCACGCCGGCGGCAAGCAGCACTACGCGGCCTACCTGGAGAACACCGACGGCTTCGAGGTCGAGCTCGTCGCGATCAACTCACCCGAGCGCAACTGATCCACAGGTATTGACAATTGCTCCCCACGACTCGAGCCGGACCGCCCTGCTCGCGCCGTCCCGAAGTCCGTCGTCGTACTGCTGCATGTCGAACTCGTCTCCTCGCGCTCGCGGAGCCACCCCGAAACGGACTATGCTCCGTTTAAGGAATCCAACATAACCGGAGCGTGTTCCGTTTGACTACTCCCAAGCTGCGGGCGACCCGGGCCGATGCCGCCCGCAACCGCGAACAGCTGCTCGAGGTCGCCACGCGCGTGCTCGCCGCGCCCGGTGCGGAGACGTCGATGCGTGCCATCGCCCGCGAGGCCGGTGTCGGCATCGGGACGCTCTACCGCCACTTCCCGACCCGCGAATCCCTGGTGGAGGCTGTCTACCGTGATCAAGTCGTCCGCCTCACCAACGGCGCCCGGGACCTGCTCGCCGAGGTGACCCCGGCCGTTGCGCTGCGACGCTGGATGGACCTGTTCGGCGACTGGATCGCGACGAAGAACGGCATGCTCGACACACTGCTGACGATGATCGAGTCCGACGCCGTCGGCCACGCCAGGACCAGGGACGAGATCCTCGACGCGATATCGTCGATCCTCGCCGCAGGTCGCGCCGCAGGAGATCTCCGGCCCGACGTCACCGCCGAGGAGATCGCGGCCGGCCTGATCGGGATCTTCACCGTCGCACACCAGCCCGGCCACGCGATCACGGCCGACCGGCTTCTCGACATCCTCCTCGACGGCCTTCGCCCGCGAAGGCATCCTTGAGCAACACTCGAACGACCGCGCGGAAGTCCCCAGGTGCACTGACCACGAGGCGCGAGCAAGACCCCTCCTGATCACGCGCGTCACGACGAAGCCGGACGGCTTCTCGCGGGCTCACCGGCACAACCACACAGCACCACAACAACGCTGTCCGGCTCGCCACCCCGAGCACCTCAAGTCAGTAGGCGTCAACAGCAGCGAGCACCGCGTCGCCCGGATCGTCCTCGACAATCCCCCGGTGAACGTGCTCCGAACGACGATGATGCGTGAGCTGCGGACGGCGCTGACGGGCCTCGAGGACGAGTCTTCCGTCCGCATGATCGTCTTCTCGAGCGCCGACCCGGAATTCTTCATCGCTCACGTGGACATGCACGTCGGCGAGGAGATGGACGTCCTCCAGGAACTCGCCGCATCCGCCCCGGCGGACGTGAACGTGTTCCAGGCGATCGGTGAGCTGATCCGCCACCAGCCCCAGGTGACCATCGTGAAGCTCGCCGGGAAGGCCCGCGGAGGCGGGGCGGAATTCGTGGCCGCAGCGGACATGACGTTCGCCGCCGTCGAGACCGCTGGACTCGGTCAGATTGAAGCGCTGACGGGCATCATCCCCGGCGGAGGCGGCACGCAGTACCTTCGGGACCGCATGGGCCGCAACCGCGCCCTGGAGGTGATCCTCACCGCCGACCTGTTCGATGCCGAGACCGCAGCGTCCTACGGCTGGATCAACCGGGCCCTGCCCGCCGACGAGCTCGACGAGTACGTCGACCGTGTCGCCCGTAACATCGCCGCGCTGCCCGACGGTGTCATCGAAGCAGTCAAGCACTCGCTGCCCGCGGATGACTTCAAGGAAGGACTGCTGCGTGAAAACCGTGCCTGGGCTGCTACGTTCAGTCTGCCGACCACTCAGCATCTGATCAGCAAGGGCCTGCAGCAGGGGGCACAGACACCGATCGGCGAACGCGACCTCGAGGGACTCATGCGTGAAGTCGCGCGCTGATTGCCGGACGGGCACGTGACACATCGGTGAACGGTCTCACAGCCGTCCTGTTCGTCCATCAAGCCATTGAGCTTCCGGTTCGGGTTCGGACCTCGATTTGTACGTCGGCGTCGACGTAGCAGAACCAGGCGCCGGGATCGGCGTGCCGGCCGCTGGTCATGCCGGTCCTGTCCGGCCCCATCCGTACTGCCCACTTCATCATCCTGGACAGCGACGAGGAGACCTGGCGGCGCAACCAGGACTGGCTGGCGCCCGACTTCCGGACGCCCGCGGACGACGCCTGCCGCTGCCACATCCAGACCTGGGTCCTGCGCAGCGAGGGCAGGACCATCCTGGTGGTCACCGGGGTCGGCAACGACCGGGAGCGCCCGCAGGTCCCGCAGTTCGCCGGAGTGCGGGACCGAGTACGTCGCCCGCCTGCGTGAGGCCGGCGTCGACCCCGAGGACGTCGACGTCGTCGTCAACGCGCACATCCACTACGACCACGTCGGCTGGAACACCGAGCTGCGTGAGGGGCGGTGGGCCCCCACCCTTCCCAACGCCACGTACCTGCCCGCCAGCCAGCAGGTCCAGCGCCCGCTGCCGGGTCGCCGAAGTGGAACGGTCGGTGCCCTGCGGAACCGGGGGCCCGATGAACTGCGCCTGCCCGCCCTCGCGCCACGGCGCCACCACGCAGCGCCGTGCGGCGGCCGAGGCCACCGCCGCCCCGTGGTCCAGGCGGACCAGGTGCAGGCACAGGTCGATGGCGGCCGCTCCGCCGGCGGACGTCAGGATGCGTCCGCTGCCGACGAACAGCACGGACAGCACGTCCGGATCCACCTCGACGTCGGGGAACGGCCGCGCCGGCGCGTCGCACAGCGCCCAGTGCGTGGTGGCCCGCTTACCGTCCAGCAGACCGGCCGCCGCGAGCAGGAAGGCCGGGGTGCACAGGCTGACGACGCGGGTCCACGGCCCGATGCGGTCCGGCGCCGCAGCGAGATCCGCGGGGAGCGTGCCGGTCGCGAGCAGGTGTTCGCTGGGCTCCTGCGTGGCGAGCACGACGGTGTCCGCACTCTCCAGCACCGACTCGTCGTGGTCGACGACGATCCGGTAGTCCTCATGCGTGCGCACCGGCCGGCCGCCGAGGGAGCAGGTGTGACGGAGTACAGACGGTGCCGTCCGGTTCAAGTGACTCCTGTTGCGTTCCGGCTGCCGGTGGGGGGACTCGTAGTCCTGGGGGCGCGCCCGTTCCGCTCCGGCACGAGCGAGGGCTCGAACGGAAGCCGGCATCGGGCTGGGTCTACCGCCCTGTCACCGTCAGGTACCCGGTCTTCTTCACCCGGCCGTGGTGGGCGACGATCGTCACAGGGTAGCGGCCGGGCTTGAGGTCGTGGCGGACGGTGGCCGTGCCGAAGAAGCGCGGGTCGTCGCCGTCGGCGGCCTTGCTGTCGTCATAGCGAAGGCGGACCACCCCGGTGAACGCCGGGGAGGTGGCGGTCAACCTCGTCTGCTCACCCGCGTCCGGGTACTCGTCGTGCCACATGACCGCGACCTGACGCCCCACGCCGACCCGGAACCGGTGTGTGCCGCCCGAGTAGCCCTGGCCCGGGTCGTAGAACTCGGGCCCGTACGCCTTGCCCAGATAGTCGCGGTCGCCGGGCCGGGACGCACGGACCTTCACGTGCTTCTCGGCGAGGCGGCGGCCGTACGGGCCGTACAGTGTGAAGGCATACGTGCCGTCCGCCAGGACGGGCTTGAGCTGCATCTGCGCCGAGAAGGCCCGCGGGTTGTAGAAATCCAGGGTCGCGTCGTGGACGAGACGCACGGGCCCGGGCAGGGCCGCGGACCGCACGGTGAAGTCGGTGCCCCGCTCACCGGGATACAGGTCGTCGAAACCCGCCCACACCGGCTCCCCGGGGCGGGTCACGTACCGCGACGCCGGCAGGGTGAAGGAGGGCCGCTGGGATCGTACGACCTGGATCCTGTCGTGGGCCACGGTACGGCCATGGACTGTCACGGTCAGCGGATACCAGCCGGGCCTGTCCGTCATCTTGAGGGTCGCCACGGCCGAGTAGTGGTCGCCCACCCATCCCAGCCGTGCCGACCCGCCCCACGCGGGCGACTGGGCGGTCACCGCGTCGCCGCCCTGTGCGTGGCTGATGCCGTAGAGCTCCATGTCGACCAGTTGCCCGGGGCGGGCGTCGGTCTGGCCGTTGAGGATCAGGTCGGGCTTGCCGCTCGTGGTCCCGGGACTTTCGGGGGTGGTGGACGCGGTCTTGTGCGCGGAGGCGTCCGTGCTGTGCGCCGCTCCGGCGGCGCTCGCCGCGGTGGCGCCCCCGCACAGAACGAGACACGCCGCGGTAACGGCCACGGCCCTGGACCAGTTCATCGTTCCTCCAATAGTTCGGGCACCTGTGAAGAGGGAGAAACGGTGCGGCTGGTCATCTGCTGCAGCGGGAAAGGCGCGAATGTTACGCATTCGTCGGCTGGCTGCCGGGCGCGTCGAACCACCCATTGAGCACAACTCAATACGCGACCTACTGCGGTTGAACTCGTGATGTCGTCTTCGGTGATCAGGGGCTGATGATCAGTGCTGTCGCGGTGAGGCAGCCGTCTATGAGGTGGCTGCGGTACTGAATGTGGCGGAGACCGCGTCGGATCGTCTGGACGAGGTGTTCGGGGGTGCTGAAGGTGGTCGACCCCGCTGCGAGGTTGCGTATGTCCCGGCCGTGCAAGGCACAGTCCGCCGGTTATGCGGCGGTGGCGCCCAGCAGGAGGTCGAAGGCGTCATTCGCCTCGCGGAGCACCGCCGTCGCGTCGTGGCTGCCGAGGCGCCACGCCGCCTGGTAGCAGGCGACGGTCAACTGGGCGGCGAGGACGGCGGTGGCCGACGGGGCGCCGTGGTCGATCAGGTGTTTTTCGAGGAGGTCGGCGTAGTGCCGGGTCTTGCGGGTGTGGCGGTCTTCGAGCTCGGGGTGCTGCTTGACCAGACGGTGGTAAACCGCGTAATGGCCGGGGTTGCGGGCGGCCTCGGTGCAGATCGCGAGCAGCAGCCGACGAGATGCGGCCAGTGCCTGCGCGAGATCCTGGAGCGGCTCGGCGGGCACATCGCGCATGGCCGCGGTGAGCGCGCGCAGGAAGTCGTCCTCGGTGGAGAAGACGACTTCCTGCTTGTCGCCGAAGTAGCGGAAGAAGGTGGTGCGGCCGATCTCGGCCTGCTGGGCGATTTCGTCCACGGTGACGACATCGAACCCCCGCTCCATGAAGAGCGCGAAGGCCGTCTCGATGATCCGTTCCCGGGTCTGGCGGCGTTTACGGTCCCGCAATGTCTCCACCGGAAACTTGTTCTCGCTCATTCGTCCAGGATATCCGCCCGTTCCGCCCGGCGGTCAGCGTCGGCGAGGCGGGCGGCCTCGCGCCACAACTCCTCCTCGCGGGCCTCGTCGTGCGACTCTGGCGACGACGGCACATGGCAGCCGCGATCGAGGTAGGACCCCGTCCGAGCGGTCAGCCCGGTGAGGATCGTCTCAGCGAGCCGCGCGCCCGCCTGATGCAGCGTCATGCCCCGGCCGAGGAATCGCTGGAGCTGGAAGAATCCGTTGAGCACGCCCCGCACGGGCCCCGGGGCGTGGCGGAAGAAGTCGGTGCCCGCGACGAGCGCCGGGTTGTAGGAGTAGACGCCGACGCTCTCGGGCAGGCGGCGGGCCAGCGCGTGGGTCAGGTAGATGACGCCGAGTTTGCTGGTCGCGTACGCCCGCCCGGCCTCCCGCGCGCCACCGGCACGAGGCGTGGCCAGTCGTTCCGGTGTCTCCCAGCGCGGCGGCGGCGTGGCGCCGAGGGTATAGCGGAATTGGCCGAAGTGGCAGTCGCTTGAGGTGAGCACGATCCAGCCCGGTCCGGTGAATCGGGGCAGCAGTTCCCTGACGAGCAGGTAGTGGGACAGCACATTGACCCCGAAGGTCATCTCGTACCCGTCCGCGGTGCGTTTCTCGGTCGTCGTGAGCGTCAGGCCGACGTTGCCGAGATAGCCACCGAGCGGCGGCAGGTACCCGGTGTCGAGCCCACGCAGAATCTCCTCCACCGCCCGCCTGATCTCGGCGAGCGAAGCAAGGTCACAGTCCACGCCTGTGACCGTGGAAGCGCCGATGGCCTGGGCGAGTTCCGCAGCGAGGCGCTCGGCGCCGCGGCGAGCCAGCACGACGTAGTGGTCCTGCGGCCGTTCCTGGATCAGCAACTCGACGGTCTCACGGCCGAAACCGCGGGTCACGCCGGTCAACACGATGGTCCGGCTATCCGGGTCTTCAAAGTTGAGCGGTGCGGAGGTGTCCGCGGGCTCGGCGGGTGGTGACGCAGCGTGTGCGTAGGCGCTGGTTCGTAGCGTTGCGGAA
>NZ_JBHJUW010000240.1:0-7211 GCF_042268205.1 Streptomyces sp. NPDC056160 | reverse complement strand
GCGACAGGGGCGACTACTGAGAACAGCCCCACCACCGCACCACACGCACCACGCCGCAGGACGGAGAACCCCGGCCCGCCGTAATCGGGCCGGGGTTCTCATCTGGGCGACAACCCGGGAGCATCCCACCGGGACACCCGCACCAGACCGTCACCCCGACAGCCCACGCACCTGTCACGCCATACTAAACGCCGCCCACAGGCCTCGCGCCCCGCACCGGCGGCCCGCCCCTGGCCCTACCGTCTCATTCACCACCGACTCCTGCCCCAGCACGCTCCGTTGACGCGCCGGCCCGGGCAACGGCCACCACGCGCCACCGGCGACCGGGATACACCCGAACAGGTGACCAGAGCGCGAGCCACACACCCCCCCCCCGGCCACTCCCCCGCATGCCGCGGCCCGCACCTCGGGGCGCGACGGCGCGCACGACCACACGGCACCTTCTCCACCCGCAAACGCTACGGGACGAGTGACATGGACATCCGCCTCGTGGAGGACGCCAGCGACGACACCTACGTCCTGAAAATCCTCGACATCACCCTGACCCCCTCCTACCCATGTCTTGGCCGCCCGCTTCGCTGGACCATGAGCAGCCGGCTCAAGGAAACCGTCGACCTCACCCAGGTCACCTGCACCGTGACCATGAAGATCGGCCCGGTGAAAATGCTCGACAGGACCTACCCGCTGCCCGACCTGCTCACGCACATGGGTACGAGCCTTTCCGGCAACCCGCACCCGCCCGCCGGACCGTGGCGACAGACATGGGACCTGTACATCCCCAGAACAGTCCCGGTCGCCAGACACCGCATCCACCTGCGCGCACGGACGACGGACGGCAAGAACTTCCTCGCGCTGAACATCCCCCTCGACTTCAGCCACCGCTACCGCCCCACCCTCGGCCCCATCCCGTACAACCACCCGCACAACAGCACGGAACTCAGCCGGGCCCTATGACTGAACGACAAGCACAGCACCCTGAACCCGTGGTCCACGAGGACGTCGTCCAGCGCCGGGTAGCCGGACCCCACCGGGCCGACGGCACCCTTGACCGGCACGCGGTCCAGCCGGACGTCGAACTCCGCCACGGCGAGACATCCACTGACAGCGGTGGCCTCCTCCCTCTGCGGCAGGGCTGGGCCCCGCCCGGAGCGTCCCTTCCGCTGGAGTGACGGCGGGCAGGGATCGACTGCCCGGACGGATACGTGTGCGTCCACCCCGGGATCAGCTTCATCGACGATCACGGTCGGTTCCGAGAGTCGGCGTCATCCATGAAGCTCAGCATCTTGGCGTCGAGCAGGTCCGGGTGGTCGATCGCGGGGCCGTGGCCGGTGCCGGCGACGATCTCGGCACGGGCCCCGGGGATCAAGCGCGGCACCCGCTCCAGTTGGCGCTCGGGGTGCACGAGCAGGCTGCGCTTGCCGAGGACGAGGTGGAGCGGGGTGCGGATGGTGCGCAGTTCCGCCTCGGTCAGCGGCAGAGGCGCGGGACGACGTATCCGGAAGGCACGGACGCTCGCCCTGACCATCGCGCGCAGTTCTGGCACGACGAGCACCGGCTGTTCCAGCCAGGCGGCGAGGCGTGGGCGCAGCGCCTTGGGGGCGAAGGTCGCGAAGAGGCTGATGAAGATCCAGGCGAAGAAGCGCAGGCCCACCTTCTCCAGGCCGCCGGGATCCAGCAGGGTGACCGAGGCGAGCCTGCTCGGCCTGCGGTGCGCCTGATTGAGTGCCAGCCAGCCGCCGTAGGAGGAACCGACGAGGTGGACGCGGTCGAGGCCGAGTACGTCGAGTGCCTCGTCGAGCCACTGGGCCGCACGTTCGGGCTGCCACATCGGTTCGCGCTGGACGCTGCGCCCGGGGTCGCCGGGGGTGTCGAGCGCGTAGACGGGACGTTCGGCACTGAGCCCCCGAGTGTTGGGGTACCACTGAGCGGAGCAGCCGCCGGCACCGTGGATCAGGACGACCGGCGTACGGGACTCGGCAGCGGGGTTCGCGGGGCCGTACCGGTAGACATGTGTGGTGGCGAAACTCGTCTCCACGTCCGTCTCGAACCGGACGGGTGCGCCCTTGGCGTACAGGGCGTCGCAGGCGGCGAAGTACCGGTCGCGCAGGGCGTCGTTCACATAGCGGCCGACGTCGCGGCGCGGGCGGTTTCGGGTGGTGGTCTCAGACACCGACAGCCCCTCTGGGAGATCCATTCTTCGTGATACGACCGTACCACGATATTGATACGGCGGTACCATAAAAGTGCCGAGACTCACCACTGACGGGCGGAGACACCACTCATGCCAAAGCGCGTGGACCACGACGAGCGGCGCGCCCAGATCGCCGAAGCGCTCATCCGCGTGGCGGGACGGCGCGGGCTGCACGCGGTCGGCATGCGGGACGTGGCAGCCGAGGCCGGGGTGTCCCTCCGGCTGGTGCAGTACTACTTCCAGACCAAGGAGAGACTGCTCTTCTACGGCCTCCAGCACCTGACGGCCCACTTCACCGCACGCGTTGACGCCCGCCTTCGCGCCACCGGACGGGTTCCGGGCCCCCGCGCGACCGTCGAGGCGCTGCTCCTGGCCTCGCTCCCGACCGACGAGGAGAGCCGCACCTTCCACCTCCTCTACACCTCGTACGCGATCCTGTCCGTGACCGACAAGGCACTCGCCGCCCAGCCCTTCGTCGACCAGCCCGACGCCGCCGAGAACGCCCTGGCCGACTTGCTCCGGCAGGCGCATGAGGCCGGGTTGACGGACCGCGCCATCGACCCGCGCACGGAGGCGATCAGCCTTCTCGCCATGACCGCGGCCATGGGGACCAGCATCCTCGTGGGCCAGCGGACACCGGAGTCGGCCATGGGAGTACTGCGCCACCACCTCGACCGGATCTTCACGGCCGAGCGAGGCCCCGCGACGCCGGCATGACCCCGGCGCGCCGCGACGGGGTTGGCGTGGACCGGCCGGTCTTCCGACTTGCTCCGCCGGCTGCGCTCAACACGTGGAAGGATGGGGCCGTGTGGTCACGACTGCCATGGGGGGAGAAGCTCCGGGCTGAGCTCGGTTCGCCCCGACGAGCCCGCAGGTTGGACAGCAGCCCGCGGTCACGAGTATGGCGAGCCGAGCTGTCGGGCGCACCAGTCGTGGTCAAGCAGCTCATCGACGGTCCGCAAGCAGCCGAGAGATACGCCCGCGAGGTGGCCGCCCTGCAACTCGCGTCCAGGGTCGACCCGCCCGTGGTGCCGATGCTCCTGGGCACCGACCCGGGCGAACGGGTGCTGGTCCTGGAGTACTTGGACCATCAGGCGCCGCGCGACGACTGGATGGTGGACTACGCGACGGCGTTGGCCCGGCTCCACGCCGCCGCAGGCGCTGACGCCGCGGGCACTCTTCCGACCTGGTCGGGCCCTACCCAGGAGGATGCCGACTCTTTTCTCCGGCTTGCCCAGACGCTCGGTGTGGCGATGCCGGCCGGCGCCCGAACCGACGTGGACGGTCTGGTGAACCGCCTGACCCGTGCACAGGGCCATGCCCTGCTGCACGGCGACCCCTGTCCCGGCAACGACATCCACACCGGCACCGGCGTACGGTTCGTCGACTTCGAGCAGGCCGCGGCGGGCAACGGTCTCGTGGAACTCGCCTACCTGCGCATCGGCTTCCCGACCTGCTGGTGCGCCACCGCTCCCGCCCCCGACGTGCTGAACGCCGCGGAGACCGCCTACCGCACGGCATGGCGTGACGCGAGCGGCACCGAGGTCCAGGGCGATCTCACGGACGCGTGTGCCGGCTGGCTCCTACGGGGCGATGCCCTGGTTCAGCGAGCCCAGCGCGGGACCGTCGATCACTTGGGCGAGATTCCGGACCGCGACTGGAAATGGGGCACGGCGACTGCTCGTCAGCGGCTGGTGCACCGTCTCCGGGTCGTCAGTCGGATGACCGCTGGGAGCGGTGAGCTGAAGGATCTCGGAAGGCTCGCCGCGGCCATGCGCGAGAGCATGCTCACCCGCTGGCCCGCCCTTCAGCCGCTGCCCGCGCGACGGCCGTAGATGCCTTCCGCCAGGCAGCCCGGCCGCAGCGAAGTTCTGAACCGCAGTTACGGACATGCCCTCACCCGAGGATGAGGCCCGGCCCTTTCGCCCTGGTCCGTGGTCCGTGGTCAGGACGGCAGAGCGGAGTGATCGAACGGGCTCCGCTCCCATTGACAGCCCAGAAAAGGCTCCCATACTGTCAGGCAGAACTTCGAACGGCATTCGATATATCGAACAAGCGTGAAGAGCCGCTCCTCCCCGAGGCGCCGGTGTGATTCCAACGGCGCCTCAGTCCGCTCCTTTCCACCACGCCTCCGCGCCACATGCGCGTTTCGCAAGTCACGGTCCACCCCGGCCGCAATCCGGTGACCCCCGCCCGTCCATGACTCCCTGAAGCTTCACACCGGTCATTCGCGGCCCGCGGCGTCACACCGGTCATTCGTGGCCTTTTGGCATCACAGAGGAGACCGCCATGTCCGAACTCCCACGCCGTGACCTTCTGCGGCTCACCGCGCTCGCCACCGCCATACCGGCGTTCCAGACAATGTTCCCCGCAGCGGCCGGAGCAGCGACGGCCGGGACGGCGGGCGCGGACTCCAAGGCCGGCCTCACACGGGCACCCGCCGTCGCAACGCCCTCGTCCTGGGTCGTCAAGCCGTTCGACAACGCCCGAGTGACGCTCGGTCCGAGCCTGTTCACCGACAACCGCGACCGCGTACTGAACTTCCTCCACGCCTACCCAGCCGACCGCATGCTCGCCGTCTTCCGCACCAACGCCGGGCTGGACACCCGCGGGGCGGAGCCGCCCGGCGGCTGGGAGACCGCCGACGGCAACCTCAGGGGCCACTACACCGGACACTTCCTCAGCGCCCTCGGCCTGGCGTACGCCGGCACCGGCGAGCAGGCCTACAAGGAGAAGGCCGACTACATGGTCACCGCACTCGGCGAGTGCCAGAACGCCCTGGCCACGCTGGTCGGCACGGACGACCCCAGGGCGCCCAGCCGCGCCGGCTACCTGGCCGCGTATCCGGAGACGCAGTACATCCTGCTGGAGCAGTACGCGACGTACCCGAGGATCTGGGCTCCCTGGTACACCTGCCACATGATCATGCGCGGGCTGCTCGACGCCTACCGGCACGCGGGCAACGAGGAGGCACGCGGCATCGTGCTGGGGATGGGCGACTGGGCGTACGGCAGACTCGGCCATCTGCCGAGAACCCAGCTCGACCGGATGTGGAAGACCTACATCGCCGGCGAGTACAACGCGATGCCCGTGGTCATGGCGGATCTGTACGCCCTCACCGGCGAGGAGAAGTACCTGACGACCGCCAAGTGCTTCGACAACACCTACCTGTTCGAGGCCGCGGTGGCGAACCGGGACAGCCTCGACGGCGAGCACGCCAACCAGCACATCCCCCAGTACCAGGGCTATCTGGAGATCTACGAACAGACCGGGGAGAAGCGGTACTTCACCGCGGCGGAGAACTTCTGGGACATGGTGGTGCCCCACCGCACGTACGTCGACGGCGGTATGGCGGGCTCGGGGGAGATGCTCGGCGCGCGGGACGTCATCGCCGCGACCATCCAGCAGGACAACGCCGAGACCTGCTGCGTCTACAACATGCTCAAGCTGAGCCGCAGCCTGTTCTTCCATACCGCGGACCCGAAGTACATGCAGTACTACGAGCGGGCCCTGTACGGCCAGCTCCTCGCCTCGCGTGAGAACACCTCCAGCGACACCGACCCCCTGCTGACATACTTCGTGCCGGTGAATCCGGGGGCCCGGCGCGAGTACGACAACCTTGGCACCTGCTGCGGCGGCACCGGCCTGGAGACCCACGCGAAGTTCCAGGACGCCGTCTACTTCAGCTCCACCGACGGCTCCACCCTCTACGTGAACCTCTATCTGCCGTCCACGCTGAACTGGCCGGAGCGCGGACTGACCATCACCCAGTCCACCCATTACCCGACCGACCCGGCCGGCACCAGCACCCTGACCGTGACCGGCGGCGGGCGCCTCGACCTGAGACTGCGGGTGCCCTACTGGGCCGAGCGCGGCTTCACCGTCCGGGTCAACGGAGTACGGCAGCGCGTCGGTGCCACGCCGGGCGGCTACGTCTCGCTGAAGCGGACATGGCAGACCGGGGACCGCGTGGAGATCGCCGCACCGTTCACGCTGCGCATCGAACGTGCCCTGGACGACCCCGCCACCCAGGCCGTCGCCTACGGCCCGGTGCCCCTGGTGATCCGCAGTTCCGCCACGGAGTACCAGAACCTGACCCTGTACCGGGACTACCCCCTCAGCCGCGACCTGAGCCGGGCCATCCGCCCCACCGCAGAGCCCATGACGTTCACCGCCGGCGGCCTGACCCTGGTGCCCTTCTACCTCGACGACACCGACCACTACCACATGTACTTCAAGCGCGCCGAACCCGAGATCGTCTTCGGGGACACGGCCACCGGCGTCGGGAACCGGCCCGGGGCGTGCGGTCTGACGTTCCTCGACGAGGTCTGGGACCGGGGGCCGTTCCAGAACAGAGGCGGTCTGGTGAAGGCGGTCACCCGGGTCGCCGCTGCGAGGAAGGCGGGCGGAGTGGCGGCCGTGTCCGCGCTGCGGCGCTACGAACTCCAGGCCCAGGCCGACCAGACCTTCGAGTCGCTGTCCGGCGGCCAGCAGGCCCGCTTCCAGATCCTGCTGCTCGAACTGCAGGGTTCCACACTGCTGTTGCTGGACGAGCCCACGGACAACCTGGACCTGCACAGCGCCGAGGCCCTGGAGGCCGCTCTCGAACGCTTCGAGGGCACGGTCCTCGCGGTCACCCACGACCGCTGGTTCGCCCGCACCTTCGACCGGTTCGTCGTGCTCGACGACGACGGCGAGGTCCGCGAACACGACGGCCCGTACTGGGGCCCGGGCATCCCGGTCTGAGCCGGCCCGCCTCGGCCCCCGCGACGGTGCCGTCTTCGGCGTTGCCCGGCAGCCGGTCTCGGCGGGGTGGCCGCGTCAAGGACATGGGCCGCCACACACCGGAGGATCAAGTTCTCGGCGGCATACGGCACTTGGCCACCAGGGCCGGCCGCGTACACGGCCCCTACTTGGTGGTGTGCGTGGGGTAGACCTGGACGTCGGTGTAGGCGCCCTTGATGTCTCCCGCGTCCGCGGGCCACTTCAGGGTCACGGTGTGGGTCTCGTTCGGGGGCGT
>NZ_JBHJUW010000239.1:0-7278 GCF_042268205.1 Streptomyces sp. NPDC056160 | reverse complement strand
CGCCCGGGGTGGGGCGACCGGCCCTTCCGCATGCCCGAGCGGCCCTGGTCGGGGGCGCGTTGCGCAAAGGGGGGCGCGTGGTTGCGTTCGGGACGAATGCGGGCTGAACGGGTGATGTGGGGCGGTAGTGTCTGTGATCGGCGACCCGGTTCTCTGGGGCGCCCCCTTCCAAGGAACGAGGTTCCGGACCCGGTGGCCCGGGGCCCGGCCCGGAGTTCCAATGAGCCGTCCACCGGGCTTACTGGGCGGCGTCGTGGAAGGGGGCGTGCCCATGGGCCGTCACCGCAAGCCCACCCGCTGGGATCACATCCGGCTTCGGCTGGTGCAGTTCCGGAGGAGGTGTGTCTTGTGGATCTACGGCCGCTGAGCGGCCACCCCTATGTGAACTAGGGGTGGACACTCCGCGTAGCGGCCAGGAGCCCGCTGCAGTAGCCCTCTGCGGTGGGCTCCACCTTTTTTGCGCGGCCACCCCTACAAGACCTAGGGGTGGACACTCTGCGTGGCGGCCAGGAGCCCGCTGCAGTAGCCCCTGCGGTGGGTTCCGTCTCCTACGGTAGCGGCGGGACTCGTCCGCTTCCACTGCTTCCGGCCGCCGGGCCCCCGCGCGCCCCCTTTCACAACCGGTGCGCCGCCCCCAGCGGGGCCGCACCGCGGGTGTCCAGGAGCAGCTGGGCCTTCACCGACAGGCCTTGCAGGTCGTACGTCCTGTGGTGCTGGAGCAGGATCGTCAGGTCGGCGTCGGCCACCGCTTCGTAGAGGGCGTCCGCGCGCGGGACGGGGCGGTCCTGGACGTTCCAGGCGGGCACGTACGGGTCGTGGTAGCTGAGACAGGCGCCGAGGCCCGTCAGGCGGTCGGCGATCTCCTCGGCGGGGGTGCCCTGGAGGTCGGCGAGGTCGGGCTTGTAGGTGACGCCCAGGAGGAGGACGCGGGCGCCGCGCGCCGACTTGCCGTGCTCGTTGAGGAGGGCGGCGGCGCGCTGGACGACGTAGCGGGGCATGCGGCTGTTGACCCGCTGGGCGAGTTCCACCATGCGCAGGCCGCGGCCGGCCGGGCCGGACATGTCCTGGGGGAGGCCGGGGCCGCCGACGCCGGGGCCCGGGCGGAAGGCCTGGAAGCCGAACGGCTTGGTCTCGGCGCAGCGGACCACGTCCCACAGGTCGACGCCGAGGTCGTGGCAGAGCACGGCCATCTCGTTGACGAGGGCGATGTTGACGTGCCGGTAGTTGGTCTCCAGGAGGTGGACGGTCTCCGCCTCCCGAAGTCCCCGCGCGCGGACCACCTTGTCGGTGAGGCGGCCGTAGAAGGCGGCGGCCGACTCGGTGCAGGCCGGGGTGAGGCCGCCGATCACCTTCGGCGTGTTGGCCGGGGTGATGTCGCGGTTGCCGGGGTCGACGCGGCTGGGGGAGTAGGCGAGGTGGAAGTCGCGGCCCGCCACGAGGCCGGAGCCCTCCTCCAGGAGCGGGCGCAGGAAGGCGTCCGTGGTCCCGGGGTGGACGGGGGACTCCAGGATGACCGTGGTGTGCGGGCGCAGGTGTTCGGCCAGGGCGCGGGCGGCGGTCTCCACCTGCCCGAGGTCGAACCCGCCGTCGGCGCCGCGCGGGGTGGGCGCGCAGATCACGGCGGTGCGGACCCGGCCCAGCTCGGCGGGGTTGGTGGCCGGCCGGAAGCCCCCCGAGAGCATCCGGCGCAGTTCGGCGGCGCTGAGCGAGCCGGGTTCCTCCCCGGTGCGGTACCCGAGCGTGGGGACACCGGCGGCGACGGCGGCCTGGGCCAGGGGCAGGCCGAGAGGACCGAGTCCGATGACGGCGAGATCTGCGGGCATGGCGTGGGCCGTCCTTCCCAATAACCGAGGTGGTGCGGGCACGCAAGTCCTGTGGACAGGACGAGCGAGAGCAATGTCAGACTAGGAGTAAATATGACCGTTTTGCGGGATTGACCAGCGTGTTTCTCGGTGAACCGGTGGGAGTTGTCCACAGGCTGGGGGCGACTGGTGGCTGAAGACGGGCAACCCGGTCAGAATCTGGTCAGGGGAGAACTCGAGGGGTACCGGAGACGTATGGGACGGGGCTTCGCCCGACGGGTGCGGCCGGCTCGACCGAGAGCGGGAGGCAGCAGTGAGGACAGCGACACTGGGGCCGGCGCAGCGCGCCGCGTCACTGGCGGCAATGGCCGAGCGTGAGCTGGACATTCTGGTCGTGGGTGGCGGCGTGGTGGGTGCGGGTACGGCCCTGGACGCCGTCACGCGCGGTCTGTCCACCGGCATCGTCGAGGCGCGCGACTGGGCGTCCGGCACGTCCAGCCGGTCCAGCAAGCTGATACACGGCGGGCTGCGGTATCTGGAGATGCTCGACTTCGCCCTCGTACGGGAGGCGCTGAAGGAACGCGGCCTGCTGCTCGAACGGCTAGCTCCGCACCTGGTCAAGCCGGTGCCGTTCCTGTACCCGCTCCAGCACACCGGCTGGGAGCGGCTGTACGCGGGCTCGGGCGTGGCGCTCTACGACGGCATGTCGATGGCCCGCGGACACGGCCGCGGACTGCCCGTACACCGTCACCTGAGCCACCGTCACGCGCTGCGCGTGGCCCCCTGCCTGAAGAAGGACGCCCTGGTCGGCGCCCTGCAGTACTACGACGCACAGATGGACGACGCCCGCTTCGTGGCGACCCTGGTGCGCACGGCGGTCTCCTACGGCGCTTCGGCCGCCAACCGCGCGCGGGTCACCGGGTTCCTGCGCGAGGGCGAGCGGGTGGTCGGAGCGCGGGTGCAGGACGTCGAGGGCGGCGGCGAGTACGAGATCCGGGCTCAGCAGATCGTCAACGCGACCGGGGTGTGGACGGACGACACGCAGGCGATGGTGGGCCAGCGCGGCCAGTTCCACGTCCGCGCCTCCAAGGGCATCCACCTGGTCGTGCCCAAGGACCGCATCAACTCCTCCACCGGCCTGATCCTGCGCACCGAGAAGTCCGTCCTGTTCGTCATCCCCTGGGGGCGGCACTGGATCATCGGCACCACCGACACCGACTGGGACCTCGACAAGGCCCACCCGGCCGCCTCCAGCGCCGACATCGACTACCTGCTGGAGCACGTCAACTCGGTGCTCGCGGTACCGCTCACCCGCGACGACGTGGAGGGCGTCTACGCGGGCCTGCGGCCCCTGCTGGCCGGCGAGTCCGACGCCACCAGCAAGCTCTCGCGCG
Organism: Streptomyces sp. NPDC056160; assembly: GCF_042268205.1. Taxonomy (NCBI): domain Bacteria; kingdom Bacillati; phylum Actinomycetota; class Actinomycetes; order Kitasatosporales; family Streptomycetaceae; genus Streptomyces; species Streptomyces sp. NPDC056160. The sequence continues at coordinate 4,082 of NZ_JBHJUW010000239.1, read as the reverse complement.
AGCACACCGTGGCGCACCCGGTGCCGGGGCTCGTGGTCGTGGCGGGCGGCAAGTACACCACCTACCGGGTGATGGCCAAGGACGCCGTGGACGAAGCGGTGCACGGCCTCGACATGCGCGTCGCCGACTGCGTCACCGAGGAGACCCCGCTGTTCGGCGCGGAGGGCTACCACGCGCTGTGGAACGCGCGGGCGCGCATCGCCGCCGAGACCGGCATCCACGTGGTGCGCGTCGAGCACCTGCTGAACCGGTACGGGGCGGCGGCGCAGGAAGTCCTCGACCTCATCGCCGAGGACCCCTCCCTCGGCGCGCCGCTGAAGGCCGCCGACGACTACCTGCGCGCCGAGGCCGTCTACGCCGCCTCCCACGAGGGCGCCCGCCACCTGGACGACGTCCTGACCCGGCGCACCCGCATATCCATCGAGACCTTCGACCGGGGCACGCGCAGCGCGCGCGAGGCCGCCGAACTGATGGCGCCGGTCCTGGGCTGGGACCAGGACCAGATCGCCCGGGAGGTCGAGCACTACGAGAAGCGGGTGGAGGCGGAACGGGAGTCGCAGCGCCAGCCCGACGATCTGACCGCGGACGCGGCGCGACTGGGGGCGCCGGACATCGTGCCGCTGTAGCAGAAGGGGGGAAACGGGAGAGAAGGGGGCGGGGGAGAGGGGTTTCGTCACCGGCCGTCATCACCCCGTGGCATACGCGCTGTTCAGCGTGGACCCGCCGTGCCCCGGGGTGTCCGCAGAGGGCACCCTGGGCGTCGGGCACTTGTCGGGTGAGGGACAATGGAGCCTCTGTCAGGGCGGGTTGCATGAGGGGACGCATGTCGGAGGCGGAGCGGGCGGGGGCATCCCGTCAGGACACTCGTCAGGACAACAGCGAGCGTCTTCTCGCCGGGCGGTACCGGCTGGGAGACGTGCTCGGCCGCGGCGGCATGGGCACGGTGTGGCGGGCCGAGGACGAGACCCTGGGGCGGACGGTCGCCGTCAAGGAACTGCGGTTCCCGACGAACATCGACGAGGAGGAGAAGCGGCGCCTGATCACCCGGACGCTGCGCGAGGCCAAGGCCATCGCGCGCATCCGCGACACCAGCGCCGTGACCGTCTTCGACGTGGTCGACGAGGACGACCGGCCGTGGATCGTCATGGAACTGGTCGAGGGCAAGTCCCTGGCCGAAGTGATCCGTGAGGACGGCCTGCTGAAGCCGCGCCGGGCCGCGGAGGTCGGGCTCGCCGTCCTGGACGTACTGCGTTCCGCGCACCGCCAGGGCATCCTGCACCGCGACGTGAAACCGTCCAACGTGCTCATCGCCGAGGACGGCCGCGTCGTGCTCACCGACTTCGGCATCGCCCAGGTCGAGGGCGACCCGTCCATCACCTCGACCGGCATGCTCGTCGGCGCGCCCTCCTACATCTCCCCGGAGCGGGCCCGCGGCCACAAGCCCGGCCCGGCGGCCGACCTGTGGTCGCTCGGCGGCCTGCTGTACGCGGCGGTCGAGGGTTCGCCGCCGTACGACAGGGGTTCGGCCATCGCCACGCTGACCGCGGTGATGACCGAGCCGCTGGAGGAACCCAAGAACGCGGGGCCCCTGCGGGACGTCATCTTCGGCCTGCTCAACAAGGACCCGGCCAAGCGGCTCGACGACGCGGGCGCCCGTGCTCTGCTCGACGCCGTCGTCAACGCGCCCGAGCGCGGGGCGGCGGAGCCGGAGCCCCCGGCGGACGCCACCAAGGTCGTACCCCTGCCCGTGCAGCCGGACCGGCGCTCGGGCAAGGGCTCGTCGAAGAAGGCCGGCACCGGTTCGCGGGGCGCCGCGGGCACCGACTCCGGTTCCGCCTCCGCTTCGAAGTCCCCCTCCGGTTCCGGTGCGGGGGGCAAGCGGGGCGAGGAGGCGGCCGACCGGCTGCGCGGTGCGCTGCGGTCCGTGCGCAAGGCGGCCGTGGCGGCCGGGACGGCGACCTCGGCCGCCGCGTCCCGCACCAAGCAGGCGGCGGCCGGCACCGGCACAGCGGACTCGGCGTCCGGTACCCCGGACCGTGCGGCCGGTGGCACGACGACCGCCCGGACCGCCGGTGGTTCCGGTACGGCCGGCGCCTCCGGAGCGACGGCCGGGAAGACCGAGGGCAGCGCGAGCGCCGACGGGAGCGGGAGCGGGACCGGCGAGGGGAGCGGCAGCGGCAGCGGTGGCACGGCGGGTGGCGTGCAGACCGGGCGCTCGGGTGGTGGCTGGCCCGTGGTGCCGCCGCCGGACCTGGACCTGCCCCCGCGTCCGGTGCCCAGGGCGCCGATCACCGACGTGGTGCCGAAGCGGACCCTGGTGATCATCGCCGTGGTGGTGGTGCTCGCGGTGATCGGCACCGTGCTGACCATCGCCTTCAGCGGCGACGACAAGGGCTCCAAGGGCGACCGGAGCGGCGGGGCGGGTACGTCGGCCGGCGCCGCGGCCACCGGGAGCACGACGGCCGGGCAGGGCAAGGGCAGCGCCAAGGGCCCGGACGGCAAGCAGACCGGCGCGGCGACGGACGCCGGCGGTTCGCCCACGGCGGGCGACGGCGCCGGCACGCCGGGCGGCGACGCCTCCGGCAGCGGCTCCGCGTCGGGTTCCGGTCACGGCTCCGGTGGCGACGGAGCGACCACGACGTACAAGGGCGACCAGGGCTTCTCCATCGGGCTGCCCAAGGGCTGGAAGTACACGACCACCGGCTCCTCGGGCGCCCGGTTCACCGGCCCCGACGGGCAGAAGCTGCTCGTCGCCTGGACGTCGACGCCCAAGGACGACCCCGTGGCCGACTGGAATAACCAGGAGGGCTCCATGGTGCGCTCCGAGTACCACCGCATCCGTATCGAGAAGGTGGGCTACCGGGGGTGGAACGCCGCCGACTGGGAGTTCACCTACACCGAGGGCGGCACGAAGTACCGCACGGTGGACCGCGGGTTCGTGGTCGACGACCACCTCGGTTACGCCCTGATGTACACGGCGAAGGCCGACAAGTGGGACAGCGACCTGCGCCGGGACACGTGGCGGACGCTGACGAAGACGTTCGAACCCAAGTGAGATCCGGCTTCCCCTCTTGCGGGTTGCCTCCGGCACGTATCGTGAGTGGTTGCGGACCGTGAGCATCGGGAACGGGACGCGTGGCGAACGTATTTGACCGAACGTGCGGCCGGGGGAGGCAACGTGGACGACTACGCGGGCCGGGTACTCGCCGACCGCTACCGCCTGCCGGTGCCTCCGTCCGAAGAGTACGAACTCACCGAGACCCGGGCCTTCGACACCTACAGCGGGCAGGAAGTGCTGCTCCGCCAGGTGCCGTTGCCCGAGGTGGTCGAGGCCGAGGTGCTCGACGCGGACGGGCTGCCCGACGGATTCACGGCGCGCGACAGCGCCTTCCGGGGGCTCGGGGGGCACACGGGACGCGGTCTGCCTCCGGCGCACGCCCCCCGTGCGGAGTCCGGGGCCACGCGGCGGCCCGCCGATCCGGCGGTACGGCGGGCGGTCGAGGCCGCGCAGGCCGCGGCGCGGATCCCCGACCACCCGCGGCTCGACCAGGTGTTCGACGTGTTCGCGGAGGGTGGCTCGCTGTGGATCGCCAGTGAGCTGGTCGCCGCCCGGCCGCTTGCGGCCCTCCTGGCCGACCGGCCGCTGACGCCCTACCGCGCGGCCGAGGTCGCCTCCGACATACTCATGGCGCTGCGGGTCCTGCACGGGCACGGCTGGGTGCACCGCAACATCACCGCCCGCACCGTGATGGTCTGCGACGACGGCCGGGTGGTGCTGACCGGTCTCGCGGTCGGCGCGGCCCAGGAGGCGCTGTGCGGGTACGACCCGGTTCCCGCGCCGGACGGGGAAGACGGGGAGGACGGCCCGGGCGAGCCCGTGGCCGGTGTGGCGGCCCCCTACGCAGAGCCGTACCGCGAGCCGCCCGGGGACCAGTACGGCAGCGGCGGGCCCGGGGGCGGCAGGGGCAGTGCCGGCGGTCCGGCCGGCGCAGGCCGTACGGGAGGTTTCGGCGGCGGCGCGGGCGGCGCGGCCGGGTTCGGCGGTGGCGGCGGTGCGGGCGGGCGCGCGCAGGGAGCCCGGC
>NZ_JBHJUW010000238.1:0-7502 GCF_042268205.1 Streptomyces sp. NPDC056160 | reverse complement strand
GTCATCCGTCAGAACCACTTCGACCGTCGGCCGACCCATGCGCGCCATGAGCCCAGCATACTTCTACGGCTTTCCTAAGACTCGGGACACTAGCGACATGCCGAGACCGTAACTACAGGCACTGACATCGGCTGGCGAGGTACCTCTGTAGGAGGTCGTTCAGGGCGCTGCCAAGGTTGTACCAACGGTCCGTCGTGCTCGCCGACATCGACCTTGGCTTGCTTGACCGGGTGCGCACGCGGGTTCTCTCAGCTATCGCTCTGCTTCTCCGTCTTCGATGAGGTCCTCGCCGAAATCCACCGGCGGCGGTCCGAGCCTCTCGTTCGACACAGCCGCACCGCACGGGCCGGGCGGTGGATCATCGATAAGTTGGTCAGTAGCTCCAGCAGTTCCTCGTCGGTGACCCGTCGGCTGAGCCGCCGATCGTGTGACGTGGGATTGCGGGACATGCTGCCCAGCCCCTTGACCTGCATTGCGAACCCCTTGTTTCGGCATGGATCGCAATGCAGAGGATGCACGCGGCATGAAGCTGACATGGCCCAGGAGCATGGCCCGCGCCGGTCTTCCTCGCGGCATGACTCAAGAGGCAAGCAGGATCGCCACGCGCCGCTACGACTGCATCCCATTACGACGTCCGGCGGTGCGTGCAAGGTAGTCGGAAAGGAGGAGGTGGTCCGGCGTGCCTGGTGGGTCAGACGAGCGAAGTGATCTTCCGCAGGAGGGAACGGGGCTGGAGGCCACGTTGCACCGAGAGTAGATAGGCGGCAGGATTCCCGGCTTTCAGGTCTTTGACCTGCTGCTTGTGCGTGTGGCGGGCGTTTACGACGGCGAGCGCCGCACCAACCGCCGCACCCGCCATAGGCTGACCGAGGAAGCCGCCGACGACCGCAGGGCTGAAGGCGTTCACCAAGGAGGGCATTTCGAACTTCACGTTGGCCAGGCCGTACACCGTGCCGATGCCTTGCGCTTTCATCGCGTCACGCAACGCCCTCAAAGGAGCATCGAAGCGCTGCTCGACCGCCATCTGCACGTAGCTCTCGCGCGCCACCGCCAGCGTCACCCCGGCCAGTTCCTGTCGCAGTTCGTCCACGGTCTGGGACACGACGGCGTTGAACGCGGCGAACTCGTCGCGGTGATTCTCCCGCAGCTTGACGATCTTCTCGACCGGTACGTTGCCCAGTCCCGCCGGCACAGCCAAACGGACGGCCAACAGTCCGACCGCGTCGGCGATCTCGTCCGGCTGGGCACTCACTGCCGTGCCCGTGGTGCCGAGCAGGGTCTCGGCCACCCGGTCGGCATCCCAGCCGGCCGACGCCAGATGCGCGTCGGGCTGGTCCGTTGTGGGCGTGAACCGGCCCTGGCGGGCGAGCACTTCGACGAACGCACACTTGTAGACCCAGGCGAGCCCGGCATTCATCGCCATCCAGCGACCGTTCGCGAGGGAGCGTCGCCCTTGAAGCCCAGAACTGCGCCGCACGTCGGTTGCCAACCCGGAGTCTACGAGTGCCGCTCGCAGTTCGGGGGTGAACTCCTCCCAGTAGGCGGCTGCGACGCCTGGGCGTGTCGGTCCCGTGCCATACGTGTGCCTCGACCCGTGCCCGAACGAGGGCGGAGCCACTGGATCGAAGGGATTTCTCGCACGGCTGTCCCAGTCGTCCCACGCAGGCGACACACCATATCCCGCTGTATGTAAGGCCTCCGCGTGACGGTTGAGGACTTCGAGGAACATCGGTGCCACCTGTCGAGCGGGCTCCGCCGGATCCACCGGCCTGATGAAGCCGAGTTCCTCGCGCAGTACCCGGGCGGTCCGCGAGTCAGACAACCGATAACCGTCCGGCACGACTCGCGCCAGTTCTCGCCAATAGAGCGCGGCCGTCTTCAGCCATCGCTCGTCGCGGAAGTGGATGAACGGGTAGTACAGACCGATGCGTGGCAGCATGACGACTCCTGATCGACGACCGCCCCTCGGCAGTCCCGCCATGGAACCGTAGTGGACCGAGGCACCCGCAGAACGCCGGCCGGAGTGACGCCCGGAGGCAGAGGAGCGATCAGAACCCATGTACGAATGGACTGGCCACCCGACAGCCTCGGCTGGCACACCCATCGCTACAGACCGTTCCTCGACCGCCTCACCCTTCGGCTTCGGGCTTCGTACCGTGCACGAGCACGATGAAGTCGTCGGCGTACCGCACCAGGCCCATCATCGCCGGTACCGGGCCAGGCCCGCCAACGTAGGAACGGCCGCTCAGACCGAGAGCGTTGGCCTGATGGTTGAGTCTCGCGGGCGGTGAAGGTGCGCTATTTTCGTGCCGTATGGAAGACACCGCCCCACTGCGTCAGGCCGTCCTCGCCTGGCTCGAACAGGCACGGCACCTGCCCTCGATACCCCAGGCGATCACCGATGTAGCACTGTCGACTCAGCCGGAGTTCGATGCTGTGATCAACGCGGTGGTGGGCGCCGCGCCGAAATTCGAACACCGCGACCTGTACGGCAAGGCCGAGGGTGACTGGGCGCCCCGATGGTCCACGCTCCTGGGCGGATCTGGACTGGGGGACGCGACCCGTCTGGTTGCCCAGGGGGCGACGGTGCCGGTGGAAAAGGTTGCGGACAGTTTCGTCGCCTTCTGCACGGCGCCCGCGCCGGCAGTGGAGGACTGGCTGTTGCTGACCGGCGACCTCCCCGAGGAAACACGGATCCCGCTGGGCCGGTACACCCTGCAGACCTTCACCGCCGACGAACTGAGGAAGTTGGGCCCGATGCCCGCCCTCCACGGCCTTCAGCCGGGCGGGCTCGACCTACGTCTCCTGTCCGGCGCACCGTTCATCCACGTCCCCGATCTGGACCGTACATCGGACCGCAGCGGCGTATCCTGGTTCGATTTCAGCGGCCCGCGGCCGGAAGCCCGGCACTGGAGGGCGCTGCTGCCGCTGATCCTGTGGAGCCCGGAGATCGTCCATGTCGACGCGGTGTTCAACGTCGAGCGCGGCCGCGAGTTCGGGCTGCACCCAAATCACGTGCCCACCACCCTCCAGATCTACGAGGACCACGACGGCGGGTACGAGGAAGTCGAAGTCCGCGAGACTGGCAGCTTCCACGTCACCTGGGAACAACTCCCGTGCCTGCAAGCCTTCTGCGCCGCCGTGACCGCAAAGATCGACGCCGTCATGGACGGCACCACCAGCAGCCGAAGGCTGCCCAGGAGGCGCGCCCTGCGCTTGGAGCGCGCAGCCCGGCACCTGCTGCAGGCCTACCAGCGCACCCACAGCGACTACGGCGTGTGGGAGCAGGAGACCGACGAGCTGCACCTGGACTACGTCATCGCGCTGGAAGCCCTGATGGCCAGTCCTAACGATCAGCATGAGGGCATCAGCGAAAAGATCCGGTCTCGCGCAGCCGCCCTGTTCCTCACCCCGTCCCTGCGCCAGCAGGTCGAGACAAGCGTCCAGGAGGCGTACAGCGCGCGCTCCAAGTACGTGCACGGAGACGTCCTCAAGGATCAGGACGAGGGCAAGAAGCTGGCCACCCTGCGTGAGCTCAGGCTGATCGTGCGGCAGGTCATCCTGCGCTGGCTCGTCCTCACCCCCTGCGACACTGAAGACCTCGCACCCCTCCTCGACGCCGCTGCCGCCGGCGCCGCCCGCGAACGCGCCGTCGACGAACCCCTGGACGCCTTCTTCCGCGCAACGCCGCCGCAAGACCGCCTCCGCCCCTGAGCCGGACCACGGTGACGGCCGTGAGCAGTGCGACGCGGCCGCCCGTTCCTCGGCAGTCGACCGGCAGCAGTGCGAGGGCGGGGAGCCGCCGCTGGGCGCTCCGCGTGTTGGGGCTGTACCCGGTTCCCCCCGCCGACTCAGACTGGCTGGCACCGGCCCGCAGGAGTCAGGTGGTGCTGAATTCCGCTACCGCCGCCGTGGCTCGTTGGTCTGCTTCTGCTTGCAGGGTTTCCCAGTCGGCGGCTGCCTGGCGTGTTCCTGTTGCGAGGACTGCGGCGCGTACTGCGGTGCGGACATCGCCGGGGCCCACCTGCAGTCCGGCCTCCCTGAGGCTCTGGATTTCCGACAGCGCTTGCGCGGCGGCCTGGTCGAGGTCGGGGGCTGCCTCGGCCGGCGTGTCCGCGGTGTCTCGGCACAGCACAATGACGTCGATGCGGTTGGGCTCCGCCGCTGCGGTCTTGGAGAGACTGGTCGCCACTTCGGCGATCACGGCGCGGGTGGTGGTAACGGTGAAGCCGGCGTCGGACAGCGACCGCATCAGAGCGCACCAGCCCGTGGTCTGCGACTGGTGGAAGCTGAACAGGAGGCAGCTGCCGGGCTTGAGGACGCGTCGGCACTCGCGCCAGACGCGGGCTGCGGTGGCTTGGAATCCATCAGGGGCGGCGTTCTGTACTTCTTGGACGGCCCGGGTGCTGGGCATGTCTGGGTAGCCCTGGTAGGGGCGCATGGCGCTGAGCCAGGCGTGGAAGAAGTCGGCCAGTTCCGAGTAGTGGACGTTGTCGACGTAGGGGGGGTCGGTGACGATGAGGTCCACGCTGTTGTCGGGGAGATCCGTTCGCGAGGCGTCGCCGGTGGTGGTGTAGGCCGTTGCGGGATTCCGCACGAACTGCTGCCACGTTGTGCTCAGGGGGCGGGCGACGGGCAGCGAGGACTGGTCGACGGCGAGGATCCGGTCGGCCTCGGCCTTGAAGTCCAGCGGGGTGCTCTTGTACTGGGCCGCTTTGTGCAGCCGGGTGAGCACCCCGGAGAACCCGGCCGATCCCCCCTGGGCACCCCAGGGGTCTCCTTCGACGCTGCACCGCTCCGGTCGCAGTACGTGGTTGTGGAAGACCGAGCGGATCGGACCGGTACCCTCTCCCTTGTAGGAGCAGAACAGGTTGTGGTGTTCGACGGTTCTGCCGAACGATGCGATGAGCGCCTCGCGTTCCGCGGACGCCCCGGGCAGATCGCGCAGCGCCGCGCCGATCAGTCCGAGGCTGTAACGCTGGCGCTCGTTGAAGAACCGCTCCCAGGAGTCGTACCCCCAGCGCAGCGCCTGGATGGTGCTGACGCCTTCCTCCAGCGCGCCGAGCGGGCGTACGAGCTCATCGGGGGATGTGTCGGCGAGGGACTTCGCCGCCTTGTCGTACAGGCAGAGGTCGAAGTCGTCGATCGCCCGGTACTCACGGATGCCGTCGGCGCGCAGCACCAGCTTCGCGTACATGCGCCGTTCCGGGACGGCGCCGTTCAGCGCGGCGATGACAGGGGTGCGGTGCCCGTGACGGCACGTCATGAACCTTCCGCGGGCGGCTCCTTGGAACGGGAAGGTGATGCCGCAGGCGGGGCAGTGCCCGCTCTCGTCCTTGCTCAGGTCGGTGACGCAGATGCCCCGGCAGCCCGGGCATATGGCCTGGGCGCGCGGGTGCCTGCGCGGGTAGGCGTGGCGGGCGAAGACCCGGGTGGTGAAGAGCTCCACGTCCTCGCCGCACTCCGGGCAGTACGCGAGGGCCACCCAGAAGTAGTGCAGGACCGGTTCGTTGGAGGCGGTGCGGTGCAGTTCCTGGACGGGGCGGGCGCACTTCCTGACGACCTGCCCGAAGAGGTCCGCGAGCACCTCGAGATTCCATGGCTGCAGCGCCTGCCGCTGGGTGAGCGTCGCGACGGGGTTGATGTCGCGGCCGACGACGGCGGCCCCGAGTTTGGCCGCCTCGACAAGGGTGGTGCCTGATCCGGCGAAGGGGTCATAGACGACGAGCCCCCGCAGCCTGGCCGCGGCGTCGGCAACGGAGTCGTCCGGCCCGGACACGGCAGCCAACAGTAAGTGGCGTGCGACGCTGCCCAGGCGCCTCGCCCACCACTTGTGCACGTAGGTCGCGGGCCGGTGCACCTCCTTGCGCCACGACTCGTGCTCGGCGATCCGGCTCCACTCCACTGGCGCCGGCCCGGCCTCGAGGAATGAGACCGGGGGGAGGCCCGCCCCTGGCTTCTCGTTCATGTGTACGCCCCCGGTGGTCCGAACCCGGATCCACCGCCCTCGGATTGGGCCAGGAGCAGGTGACGGCCTGTCAACGTGCGTTACTGTAACGGCAGGTAGTGGGGGGATACCAGGTGGGTGATGGCGCGCGTGACGTATCTGGACTGTCTCGTCCCTCCCGACGCAGACCCGGCCGACTTCTTCGAGCGAGTGCAGGCCCTTCGCATGACGGACCGCGGCCGCACCGTCGATCTCGGCCCGCTGGACCGCGCCACCCTGACCCTGTTGTCCCACGCATTATCGAGTGATCAACGCAGCGTGTACCTGAGCCTCCCGTGCGGGCGCCACGACATGGCCGTGCTGATCGGGATCTACCTCCAGCTCATACGGCGCGGGGCAGAGCTGACCGGCGGATCACCTTGCCCGGTCCCTGACGGACCGGTGGTGATCGTCGGACTGCGCACCAACGTCACCGTACGGCTGGCACAGCTGGCGATCGGCAGGCAGAACCTCTCGCGAGCCCTGCGCATGCAGAGAATCCGCGGTGACGGGCGGGTCGTCGACCTCCAAGGAAAGATCACCAGAGCTGTCGACTCGCCCTCGGGGCTGTTCTACCTCAACACCGCGCTCGGCAGGCCCTCGCTGGGGACCAGCGTCGGCACTGTCGTCATCGACCGCACCAGCATGGCCAACGACCAGTCCTGGGAACGCGCGTTGGCCTGGGCGAGTGAGCACGACGCCGCCCGCGTCGTGGCCGTGGCCGACCTGGGCACCCAGCCGGGCAGCAGCCGGGCCTGGACGCAGTGGCCGTGGACTCCCGCGCTGCGCACCGACGTGCGGCACACTCTCGGGCACCGCCCCGCATACGGCCCCCTGACCAGCAACGCCCTCCTCGCCCACCGCCCGGCAGCCGCACCAAGCGTGGCGGTATACCGCCACGAGCAACTCGCCGAGCTGTACCGGACGGTCGTGATGGGTGTGGTCGCAGCACGGCGTGTCCACACGTTGGAGCCCTGGCCACAGCCGATCGCCGACGCTGTGCGTCTGCTCAACCTGCTGTGGTCCAGCTGGGGCTCGATCGGGAGGCAAGACGCCTGGCAGGTGCTGATGGGGCGCGGCAGCGGCGCACGGGCGCTGGCCCGCTCGGTGTCCCGCGGGACATTGGAGGGCCGCGCCGGGCCGTGGGGGCTGTTCCGCGAGACCCAATGGCCCGACCTCCGGCGTGCCGTGCTGGACTTGTATGAACTGCTGTACGACGGCAATCCGCGCTGGGACCTGCTGCTTGCGCTGATCGATTGGGCGCGGGCCGATCGGGCAGGCGTCCCCGTTCTCGTCCGCACCCGCTCCCGCTCGGCCGCCGCAGCTGTCGCCGAGGAGCTGGCAGACGCACTCGGCGGTGATGCCGACTCCCTGCTGCTCGCCCCCCGGCCCGGGCCCGCCGCCGGCGGCTACTGGAGCTGGGGCCCTGACCCTGGAGTTTGGACACCGGAGAGACTTGGATCTTGTTGGTCCAGGAGAACGGAGTCCCTGTGGGGATGAAGCATTACCCCGCCGA
>NZ_JBHJUW010000237.1:6664-7620 GCF_042268205.1 Streptomyces sp. NPDC056160 | reverse complement strand
ACCGCACCCCGCGCTGGGGGCCCGCGGGGGGGTGGTGGGGGGGGGCCCCCGCCCGGCCCCCCGCCGAGGGGGCGTCAGCTGGCGTCGTACCGCGCCTGCTCCAGCGCGTCCCGGACGGCCTGCTCGCCCTGGATCTCGCCGCGCTCGATCGCGGCGTACACGGCGGCCGAGCCCATGTACATCCGGTCCTGGAAGTTGACCCCCTCGGAGGAGGAGGAGTCGTCGTTCTTCTTGCCACCGAACAGGCCCATGATGATCTCCCTTGCGGTTGTGTCAGCTTGTGCCGACCGCTTCACTATGACACGACTGTGTCAGTCTGCGCAAGCCCCGTCGAATTGAGAATGCCTAGGTGTGTGTCGTGGCTCGTGCTCCTGGCGCTCGTTGATCCCGGCATGAGTACGAGCGATGACGTTGCGGGTGGGGCCGAGCCGACGCAGGAGTACGGCGTGCTGTGGGTGCCGGTGAGGTGTCCGGGCGACTGCCTGTGCTCGGACTGCTCGGGTGCGGGGGACATGTGGGCCGACGCCCAAGCGGAGATGCGGGAGGAGCTGGGCGAGGACCCGTTGGGTCCTGATGCCTAGGTGTGGCGGTCGAAAGTGCCAGAGGTGTGGTGCGGAGCCGGATGATGTGCACGTGCAGAACAGTGATGCGAGCAGGGCGGAGCGGGCGCGGTGGTGTGGGTGGTGTGGGCTGCCGATTCCGGGGCCGCATCCGGTGGTGGGGCGGCCGCGGCTGTACTGCCGGACGGGTGGGTGCCGGACGCGGGCGGCGGAGCACAGGCGGGAGCAGGCCCGGACGCGGGCGGCGGTGCTGGCGGCGGAGCGCGCGGTGCTCGGCCGACCGGAGGAGCCGATCGTGCCGCCCGCGCCGGGATCTGCACGTGCGCAACCCCGGCGGCCGCAGCCGCGGGATGCTCCGCCGGCTACTCCGCCGCGTCCGGCCCGGCCGGTGGTGGG
>NZ_JBHJUW010000237.1:4837-6654 GCF_042268205.1 Streptomyces sp. NPDC056160 | reverse complement strand
GCGCGGGGGTTTGGGCGGCGTGGGCGGCCGAGTCGGGGGCCCCTTCCGGTGGTGGGCGGGGAGGATCTGCCGCTGTGGTGACGGGTCGCGGCCGCCGACCCTGACGGTCCCCCAGGTGCCCGCCGCGCCCTCGTAAGGCGGGGCCAGAGCGGGGGGGTCCCTCCGGTCGGGCGGCACTCACGGTGTGCCGCGGGTTCTGGGGGGGTGGAGCTTGCGGAGCCCCCCCAGGTTCCGTGGCAGGGTGCGGAGGGCTGTCCGACCGGAGGGACCCCCCCGCGACCCCTGCCGACCCACCCACGGACCCGCAGTGGCGTACGGCGCCCCCTCCCCCTCTGGGAGCGGTGGCCCGGGGGTGCAGGGGGCGGAGCGCCCCTGCGTAGTGACCCGCGCGATCTCTCCGGCCTCCCCCGCACCCCTCCCCGCGTCCCTGTGTGGCCCGCTGACGGCCGATGAGGGGCGCCGTGCCCTCTGGGTCCGGTATCCGGCTGACAGGGCCGCAGAGGGGCGCCTAGGGTCGCCGCGTGATCACCGGGGGGCAATGATGACTCAGACTGAGACGCTTGCAAAAGGCGGATCGATGTGTCAGAGTCAGTCGCATGACGCAGACACCGGCCCAACTGAGGGCCCAAGCCGAAGCAGCACTCAAGCCTTTGGGAGCGAAGAGGATCAGGCTCCTGGCTCAGCTGGAGCAGCTCGACGCGGAGATCCGTCCGGTGATCGTGGAGGCGGTCCGGATGGAGGTCCCCTACCGCAGGATTCGGGACCTGACAGGGGTCTCCCCGAACACCTCGGCCGCGTGGCGGAAGGCGGCCGAGGCGGAGTGATCTGAGGGGCTCCTCGCGCGCGTATATGCGCGCGTGCGTAGGGCCCCCCTCCCCTCCCCCGACCGCAACCCGCAACCTTGCAGGTCAGAGGCGGTTGCACCCCGCAACCCGACCGCAACCTGCAACCAGAGGCGCAACCAGCAAACGAAGACGGGCCGGACCGCCGCAGCGAACGGCGATCCGACCCTCATCCACGCACCTGAAGGAGAACCGTGGACGTGAAGGAAGTTTGGCGGAAGGCGACCGATTCGACCAAGTCCGCCTGGCGGGCATCGGCCACCGAGGTGACCAACGTGGTCGATGCCCTGTCCCCCATGTGCGCCCCTGTGGCGGCTCGGTGGGACGCGGCGGCGGACCGGCGCCAGGCGCTCCGGACGCCGGAAAATCTCAAGAAGCTCATGGCCGCTCAGCGTGAGAACACGTCGGCGAGGGCGACGGCCGCGACCGCGAAGGGGCAGCGGACGGCGGCACGGCAGGCGAGCAAGAACCCGTGGAACGGCGCCCGGCGGGCGGCGAAGACGGCGGACAGGGCGGCGCGGTCGCACCGGATCGCCGCGCGGGCCGCGTTGAAGGAGGCGCGGGCGAACTACCCGGCGACGATGGCGCAGGTAGCCCGGCGGTGGCACGCCGTGCATGTCGTCCCGGCGGCGGTCGGCACGTACGCGTGGTCGACGCCTGCGGACTGGGAGACGTGGCCTTTGGCCACCTCGGTCGCGGTCATCGCGGCCAACGCCTCGGCGCTGTGGCTCGGTCGCCGGTCGGTCTCCGTGCAGGTCGAGGATGGGGTCACGGCGGAGGAACGCCGCTTGCTGGAGCGCCTGGACCCGTCGTACTGGGTGCAGCACGCCGACTCGCGCGGCCTGTCCGGCACGCTGACCGAGCGGCCCGAAGTGACGGCGGCCGGGATCGTGTGCGGCGTCCGGCTGGCCGCGCTCACCAGCCACCTGGTGCACACCGACCTGCTCGTTCTGCTCTCCGACGTGGACGGCCTGT
>NZ_JBHJUW010000237.1:0-4827 GCF_042268205.1 Streptomyces sp. NPDC056160 | reverse complement strand
GTCCGCGCCCTGCTCGGGATGCGGACCGAGACGCGGATGCAGATCAGCGATGGCAGCCATGGCGACCGCGCGCTGATCGTGATCCGCACCCGGTCCGCGTCGGACGGCATCTCGATGACCTGGACGCCGGAGCACACCGGCATCGGCGTGGACGAGGTGACCGGCGAGATCGTGGACGTGCCGATGGCGGGCACGCACAAGCTGATCGCGGGCGTCACGAACATGGGCAAGAGCGTCTCGTGGCGGCCGTGGATGATGCAGGCCGTGGCCGACCCGCTGTGGGCGGGCATCCTCCTCGACCCGAAGCGGCTGGAAGCCCGGCTGTGGCAGGGGAAGGTCCGGACGGAGGGTCACCAGCGCGGCTCGAACGAGGAGATCCGGCAGGCGATCTACGACGCGATCTGCGAGCTGGTCGCGGAGATGCAGCACCGGCAGGAGATCGCGGACGTCACGCAGTGGGTGCCGACGCCGGAGCACCCGAGCCTCTTGGTCGTCATCGAGGAGGGACGGCAAATCCTCCAGATGGCCAAGGACAACCGGTGGAAGGACGTCCTCGACCTGATCGACGACCTGTACACCCTGGCCCGCGCGACGGGGATCTGGATCATCTGGGCGACCCAGTACCCGTCCCGCACGAACGGCGGCGTCACGGCGATGGTCAGCGAGAACAGCCTCACGGTCATGTCGCTGACGGTGGACTCGCCGGTGTCCGACCGCGTGGTCTACGGCGAGAACGCGGCGACGACGGGCTGGGAGCCGTCGACGCTCGGCGGCATCCCTGGCCGGGCCCTGATCAAGCACAAGGACCGCAAACCCAGCCCGGTGCGGATCTGGCACGTCCTGGATGAGGCGGTGGAGGCGCTCCCGAAGGTGACCCCGTGGCAGCACGTCGCCACCTTGGCGCCGGAGCCCGCCGACCCGGGCGGCGGGCCGCGCCTGACCCTGGTGAAGGAGGCACCCGAAGCGGCGGCCGAGGAAGCGCCGGCGCCCCGCGCTGAGGAATCCGCGGCGACCCCGGCCGGTACCCCGACCAACCGGAATCGGGTCCTGGACACGGTCCGGTCGGCGTCCGGCCCGCTCGCCCAGAAGGACATCGTGGCGGCGACCGGCATCGACAAGGGCGGCGTCTCCCGCGCCGTCGCGGCGCTCGTCAAGTCCGGCGACGTGGCCAAGACCCCGGCAGGGATCGTCATCGCGGGCAAGGAGGTGTCGGCATGAGCAAGCAGACGATGGAGAGGGCCGCGCTGATCGCGGCCGGGCTCGTGATCGTGACCCTGACCGCCCTTGCCTTCTGGCTCAGTTACGCACACCTCGCCGAGGTGGCCGGCCAGCACGGCCTGGCAGGCTCCCCGATCCGCCAGTGGGCATGGCCCGCGACCCTCGACGCCTTCATCGTCGGCGGCGAACTGCTCATGCTGCGGGCCGGTCTCCAGGGCCGCACCGACTGGTGGGCGATCACCGCCACGGCGGCCGGGTCGATCGGCTCGATCGTCCTCAACGTCGCCGGAGTGGCCGGAGCGAGGGACGGTCAGCACGTGCCCTTCCTCGACTACGTGACCGCCGCTGTCCCCCCCACTGCCGCACTGCTGGCTTTCGGGCTCCTCATGAGGCAGGTCCACGGCCTCGTGGACGACGCCGCACCCGCCGTCGAGCCGGGCAGGGACACCGAGGTGTCCACAGTGGACGCCCCGGTGTCCCCCACCCCCCTGCCGGAGCCTGTGCCGGCCACCGCATCGCCGCAGGTCATCTGCGGGGCACACCTCGAAATCCCGCCTGTCCCCCCCCGCCCGAAGCTGAGCACCGAGGAAGCCCGCGCCGCGATCGAGCAGGCATGGCGGGACGGCCTGAGCGTCCGTGAGGCGGCCCGGGTGTCCACCCGCGCCCCCTCGCAGGTGCAGCGGGTGTACGCACGCCTCGACACCGAGAACGCCCCCGTCCACCCGCGACACGACGACGACCACATCGAGGGTCAGACCGAGATTGAGGTCCCGGCCGCCGCGTGACCGAGAGAGGGTCAGGGGACACCTCCCCTGACCCTCTTGCGCAGGCTGACACATTGTGTCAGACTGACTCACGTCCGCCTGATCCACCCTCACCCGGCGGGGCGCCGCCACCACCAGGAGGAACCATGCACGAGACCCAGCTTGACGATGTGCCCGCCCGTATCACCGCGTCCGCCGCGCGGCTCGGCGGACCGGCCGCCACCCCGGCCGAGAAGGCAGACGCAGCCGCTCTCCTGCGGGACCTGCTGGAGGCCGCTCGCAGCCACGGCGTCACCCTCGCGCACTTCGACGCCGTGGCCGACCTCCCGCAGGCGGCCCTGATGGTCATCCGCTCGGCCCGCGAGGAGGCGTGATGGCGACCCCGGCCGACATGTCTCACGCGATGCTGATCGCGATCCTCATGCACCACGGCGGCTCGCTCGACCTGCCCGCCGGCGCTTTCCAGAAGGACGCGCTCGGCGGCCTGGACGGCGCGTTCCACGCCGTGGCGATGGAGCCCCGCCTCGATGGCACGGTCCGCATCAGCGTCCAGCCCCGCCCCGCCGGGGACGAGGGAGGAATCACCACGATCTGACCGACACGACGATGCCCCGCCGGTGATCCGGCGGGGCGTCTCGCTCGTAAGGGATGATCACCCCTCAGAAATGGCAACGGCCCGGGCATCTCACCTCCCGGGCCGCCCGCCTCCGCAGGTGCCAAACCACCGAACGGAAACGTTGCTGTGACCAGAGTACGGAGCGAAGCGCCTCCTTCGCCACAGCGGCCCGCCCGCCGCACATGCCGCCGTAGCGGCTGCTCGAAGAAGTTCACCCCAAACCCCCGCACACCGGGCCAAACGTACTGCTCCCCGAACTGCCGGAAGCGCGCTTCCGAGGCGGACGCGGTTCGACCCCCGAAAACGGGGTCTGACCTGCAGAAAGACACCTCCCGAGGTGTCCGCTTCTTGGTAACTGACGAACAGAGTTGTCAGATCGCCGAAACCGCAGGTCAGAGCGGTGCGGTCGATGGGGCCACCGAGGGGGGTCCGGTCACGGTCGTCACCCCGGCTCTGCGGCGGTGGCGGCGCCGCCGGATCATGCAGGAGATCACCGCGATCGACCGGTGCCGGAAGTGCGCGCGCCGCGCCGTGGCGCCGGAGCTGGGCACGCTGACGGCCCGCACCGAGGACGGGAAGGCGTCCGGCCGCGGGGTCCAGCTCTGCGAGTCGATCTGGGCGTGCGCGGTGTGCGAGAGCGCCAAGCGCGCCGAGGACACCCACGAGCTGACCACGGCCGCTCTGCGGTGGCTGGCCCGTGGGGGGACTCTGGCGGCCGTGGTGCTGACCACCCGGCACACCCGTGCGGACGCACTGGACGACCTGGTCTGTGCCCTGTGGGGGACGCGGCAGCGCGTGGACGAGACGACGGGGGAGGTCACGCCGAGGGTCCCGGGCGCCTACCAGCGGCTCCTGACATCGCAGAGCTTCCGGCGCCACGTGGCCCCGGCGGTCGGCTACATCGGCATGGCGCGTAACCCGGAGATCACCCGCTCGCAGGCGGGCGGGTGGCACCCGCACCTGAACCTGCTGGTGTTCCTCGGTGGCCAGTTGGAGGGCACCCCGGCCAACGGCCAGCTGATCTACACGGATGAGGACGGCAACGGGTACTTCGAGCCGGGCGAGGGCCGGAGCTGCACGTTCGAGCCGCCCGCCGAGGACCTGGAGGCGTTCGAGGAGTGGATGCACGGCTTCTGGGCGGGGGCTCTGCGGTCGATCGACCCGACGTACGAGACGTCGACCGAGTGTGAGCGGGCCAACTGCAAGTGCGGCGGCAAGGGCCACGGTGTGCGCATCGACGTGATCCGGTCGCCCGATGACAAGGCGCTGATCGAGTACCTGACCAAGGTGGGCGGGGAGACGGCCAAGTCGGTCCAGGCCGACGTGGACGCGGCCAAGGGCGCGGCGGCCGAAGTCGCCCACTCGACGGCCAAGGGCGCCAAGGGCACCCGGTCGATGACCGCCTTTCAGTTCCTTGACCGGCTGTGGGCGATCGAGCGCGACGGCCTGGCCGAGGCCGACGCCCCGGGGTACGGGACGGCCGAGCAGTGCCGTGCGTGGTCGCTGGAGTACGAGGCCGCGACCCGGGGCCGGCGGGCGTTCGAGATGACCCGGGGCCTCGCCCGGCACACCGACCTGGCGGGCGAGCTGGAGGCGTACCGCTACCAAGAGATGCACCGCCGCCTGCTCGGCGGTGTGGTCCTGACCTCGGAGGCGCACGGCCAGGTGGCCGAGGCTGGGAGCGACTTCGCCGTGGCCGAGCTGGTGGCCGCCAGCCTCGAGGCAGAGGTGGCCGGCCTGGTGGCCGACGCGGGTGGCCGGGCGGACCACGCGCGGGTCGTGGACGAGGCCGGAGCCGCGGAGTGGGTGGAGTCCCTGGCGGAGGTGATGGCCGCCAAGGCCCGGCAGCGGGCGGCCGAGAGGGCGGAGTGGGACCGGCTGGCCGAGGCCGGGCACGGCCTGGTGCCGTGCGAGCCGTGCGGCGGCACCGGCCACCGCGAGGAGTACGCCGCCATCCACGGCGGCCAGTGCTTCCCCTGCGGCGGCACCGGCCGGGTCATCGGCGACGCCGACGACGACCAGGAGCACGACGGCTGACCGCGCATTGTTCCAATGCGCACTACCTCGCTGTGGTGATCTGCTGCGGGACGGCGGGCGTTATGGGGCGGCCGGTCACGGCCCGGACCGGCCGCCGGCGGGGATGGTGGGACCTCCCTCCGGCTCTGCGGAGAGAGGTGTCGCTCCGTCGGGGGGCTTGCCGGGCGGCCGGTCCGTGCAGGTCGGTGACTG